>NZ_JBFAMR010000038.1:0-74972 GCF_040656595.1 Actinoplanes sp. NPDC049802 | reverse complement strand
CGCCTCGACGAGCCGAGACGCTTCACCACCGAGACCGTCTACGCCATCACCGACCTGCACGTCCACCAGGTCAAACCGGCCCAGTTGGCCGCGTGGATCCGCGGACACTGGTCCATCGAGAACAAGATCCACTGGGTGCGAGACCTCACCTACGACGAAGACCGCTCGCAGATCCGTACCGGCACCGGTCAACAGGTCATGGCCGCTCTGCGCAACGCCGCTATCGGCGCCTTACGCTCCGCGGGCGTCACCAACATCGCCGCCGCCAACCGCCATCACGCCCGCGACAGCACCCGCCCGCTCGCACTGCTCGGAATCACCTGACGACTTTGCCGGGGCCCTGGCTCGGGCAGGCGTTCGTAGTCGCGGGAGTTGCGGCGGGCGCGCATCAGCCAGGACAGTGACCGTTCGACGATCCACCGGCGGGTTCTGTGGAATCTAATTTGTCAAGTCTGTCCGGCTATGACGGACCGACTTTCTCAAAGGGTCGAGCTCGTCGCCGACATCCGCCGGGGGTGAGAGCCGGATCGCGCCCCTTTCCGGGCAGCGCCCGCGAAGCGTGTCACATTATCGACGGCAGATCCGGATACGCGTCGCAGGACGCTACTGGGAGACTGTCGCAGTGTTCCTACGGCGTTACCTGAGCAGTTTTCAGCCACCGGCTGATCGAGCAGTGCTGAGTAAACTTGGACCGCAGCCGGATGACGACCTGTTCTGGCCGGCTTTCCTGCTCTCGTTCGGTGGTTCCCTCACGGCCGCCACGGCCTTCGACGTCGATCCCGCTGATGTCGAAGAGTATGCAGAACAACTGCACCATCCCGGCAGCTGGCCATTCTTGACGGTGCAGCTCGCCCGTGGGCACCGCTTGCACCTTCTCTTTCGCAACTTCGAGGGTGACTCGGGGTGGGACTACCTCCTTGAACCGGCGGGTTCCGACTCGGTCATCACGTTCGCCGCGCTGGAGGGGGGCTTCCAAGGACCGGGCCTCTCGTGGAGAGAGCTTCTCGTAGTAGCTGCTCAGACGGACTCCGAACGGACACAGGCAGAACGCCTCCTGCTGTTGTTGCCCGCTGTCGGCGATGCCGATCTGCCGCTCGACGCAGAGGAATCGGTCGCCACGGCCTTCACCGAGGTCGGCGGCCGACCGGAGCATCGGAATGAGGTCGCCAGCGAGCTACTGAACGCGAGCGGTCGTTTCTGGGGTTCCCCAACCTGGGTCGAGTACGGAGGTCGCTACGTCTGTGTCGGCTTGCACAGTCCTCGCAACGGGGATGCGCCAGCGGATCGTCATGTACTGATAGCCGAAGCGCTCGGGTCCTAAAACGGATCCCGTCCGACGGCCGCTCATCAGCCAGAAGAGCGAGCTGTCATATGGCGGCGTCTTCCCCCTCTCGCTTACTCATCGTGACGGCGTTTCGTGATGGCGAGGATCGGGAGCAGGGTTGCCGTGGCAGGCGCTCCGATCTCTCGTGGGGTGGCGCCGGCCGGAGTAGGGACGTCGACGAGCCGCTTGAGCAGTTGGTCGAGGGCGGCCTGGCCGTCGTCGACGGCGGCGCGTTCGTCGTCGGTGAGCAGGATGCTGGTCAGCATGCGTTGGAGGTTGTCTTTGGCCTCGAGCAGTTGGCCCTTTGACCAGGCTTTCGGTGTGTAGAAGTCGCAGCGGGCGCAGGCCATGCTGCGGTGCTGGCATTGCTCGAAGAACGTGTAGGTGCAGTAGCCGTGTCCCATGTCGTAGTACTGCCAGGGCGCGCCGGCTACCGCAGCGCCGCTGGTGACGGCGTCGCGGTCGACGAGGACCTCGATGGTGCGGATGTTGCGGGCGAAGTAGCCGGCGTCGTTGTAGGCCTTGGCCAGCGTGTTTGGGGTGATCTTCGCGTAGTGCTGGGTGGATTCGGGGCTGCGGTGGCCGAGCCAGGCTTGCAGCTCGAACAGGGTCATGGGTTCCTTGGCGTTGTAGAGCTGGCTGGCGATGGTGGAGCGTGCTCGGTGGCTGGTGATGTTGCCGCGAATATCGGCGGTGGGGACGCCGGCCTTGCGGCAGAGTGCCGGAATGATCGTGCCGTTGAGGTAGGTGTTGGCGACTCGGCGGGCTCTCGTGGCGAAGAGCAGGTCTATGTGCTCGTTGGTCTTGCGGTCTAGCATGCGGGGTTGCTGCGGCCGGAGGTTTTGCCATGTCTCGATCGCCTTGCCAAGGAGCGGGTCAACGGGTTTGGTGAACGAGGTGCCGGTCTTGTGGGTGGGGACGTCGAGCAGGCAGACCGCGTCGCGGGCCAGCACCTCGTCGGAGTCTCCGGGGATTGGAAAGCCGTCGTGCTGCCAGCGGACGCAGCCGACGCGGAGGCGGACGATCTCGTTGCTGCGCAGGCCGCTGAACAGCCAGGTCAGCGATAGGGCCCGGAGCAGTTCGAGCGGGTAGCGCAGGCTGTTGAGGCTGGTAGGCAGGTCTTCGGGTTCGATGTTGAGTCCGGCCCACAGCAGCTTGGCCCAGATGTCGTCGGCGATGACGCGGGGATCGGGTCCGAGCATCGCGTGGATCGTTCTGGGCCTGGACAGCGCGCGTAGGGGGTCGAACCGCCGGGGGATCCACTCCCATTCCTGCAGGTCACGGAAGAACACCCGGGTCGCGGTGAGGTAGCCCGCCTTGGTGTACGGGGCGACCGGCTGCCCCGCCCGTTTGTCGTGGGCGGCGAGTTGCTGGACGTAGTCGCCGACCCTGAGGTTGTCGACCGCGGCGACCCAGGACGCGCAGGTCTGCCGGGTCCATTGGGCCGGCTCTGTGATTTGCGGGTGTTCGGCGGCGAGCCACCGTCCAACCTTCGACAGCGGGCCTGGTCGGCTTGGGCGCGGTTGACCAGGTGGCGTGCCGTGGTGTCGCTCATCGCCCGCGCGGCGACCTCCGGACGGCGCAGCAGATCGGTGGCGATCTGAGAGGCGACCTCGTCGTCACGGACCAGCTCGTGCACTACACCGATCTTTCTCCTGCGCCGTCGTATCGCCCGCCGCCTTGAACGCGACCTTGGGCCGGCGCAGCAGATCGGTGGCGACCCGGGTGGCGACCTCGTCGTCAGCGACCAGCTCGTGCACCGCGATGACCTTCTCCTGGACCGTCTCCGGCCGGGTGACCTGCCAGCCCACCTGCCGTTTCGCCTCGTCCTCGCTCCATCGGCGCTCGCCGGTCCGAGTCAGCACCGGCGGCTCACCGATCACCGCGAACCGCCGGTCGGCATCGGCGATCGAGGCCAGCACCCGGTGGATGTGGAACGGCACCTCAACGCGGCGCTGCTCAGCCGGCCACCGTGACGCCACCCACCGCCAGTTCTTCATCGTGTCCGGCGCCACCCCGATGTCCTCGGCGAACATGCGCAACGCATCGGTCACACCAATCCGGGCGTCTGGTGAGGTTGCGAGCCGCCGTGCGGGCCCATCGGCTCAATCTCCAGAGCGTTGTCCCCCAACATGAACTGGATGCGGCCGTGTTCACGCACCAAGTCCCGCGCCTGCGCCACCAGCTCGTCATACCGCTGCTGTGTTACCTGCCCGATCGTCGCCGGCATGGCCCACCACCAGGGGTCGCCCGCAGTGCGGCGCAGAGTCCGCCGTCAATAACTACGGTCCATGCCAGTCAGGCTGAACCGCAGGTCAGCAAGGTCGCAGTCCCCCGAAAGAGGCCACTCGCCCGAATGACCCGGTGTGAGTGACCTGCTCCGCCACGCCCTCGTACCCGTTCGGAGAACTACCACGTCGAGTACGCGACGTGGACGTATCGCGGCACGATCCTGTCGAAGAATCCGAGCCTCGGCGTCAAGGGGCCCGGGACGGACACGTGGCACACCGCCTACCACCGCTTCGCGATCCCGGCGGGCGACGGCACCGACCGCGAGGGCACGATCGACCCGTTGCGTTTCAGCGCCGACGGCACGATCATGCCGGTGGTGCCCACCCTGTGGCGGGGTGACGACGACGGCTAGCCGGTGTGGGAGAGCAGGACCCGGCTGATCGCCGCGGCCGTGGGCAGGTCGTCCACGGTCACGATCCGGCTGTCGCGGGCGCACAGGGCGTACCCGAATCCGGGTCCGACGACCGCCGCCACGAATTCGCCGACGACCGGCTGGTCCAGGAGCACGACCGCGCGTCCCGGACCGGCCAGTCCTTGGAGCAGCCCGGCGAGTCCGGGATGGGACACCGTGACGACCGCGCAGGCCTGGCCGATGGTGATCTCGCGCAGTCGGGCGAGTCCGGTTTCGACGTCGCCCGGGGTTCGCACGACGGGCGGCCGCCGCTGTGCCGCGATCTCGAACGGGGTGCCGGCCGGCTGGTGGAAGCCGGGCCGGGCCGCGCGCGTCACGGCCGCCGCCGCCGGATCGAAGTGCCGCACCTGGTCGATCGGGCCGGGCCGCCCGAACAGCCAGCCCTGCCCCCAGTGCGCCCCGAGCCGCCGGGCCGTCGTCAGGTGTTCCTCGGTCTCGATGCCTTCGGCGATCACCACGGCGCCGGTTCGTGCGGCCTCGGCCCGGACCACGGCGGCGACGGTCCGGGCGTGCGCGGTGTCCGGATCGCGGGTCAGGCTCATGTCGAGTTTGATCACCTCGGGTTCGAGGATCGGCAGGAAGGCCAGCGACATCGGGTCGACGCCGACGTCGTCCAGGGCGATGCCGTTGCCGCCGAGCTGGATGTTGCCGCTGAGCCGCAGCAGGCTGCCGGGGACGGCCGGCAGGGCGCGTTCGGTGTATTCGAGGATGGTGCGGAACGGCGGCCCGGACATGAACAGCTCCATGATCCGCGGTGACAGCGGCTGGCCCATGACGGCGGGTTCGCCGTTGGCGAACAGCAGCGGCGGCGGGACCGGCGCCGCTATCGCGCCTTCCAGGGCGCGTTCGAAGCAGAGCATGTCGAGTTCGCCGAGCCGTCCCGCCTCGCGGCTCAGGGCGAAGAGGCGGTCCGGGAACTCCAGGGTGGTTCCGGCGGGTCCGCGGGCGAGGGCTTCCAATCCCATGACGGTACGGGTGGCGAGGTCGACGATCGGCTGGAACACCGACCGCACCAGCCGCCGGTCCAGTAGCTCGCCGATCGTGAGGTCCGTCGTCGGGGCCGGGCGCATGGGTTGACTCCTTCGAAGGGTGGCGGAACTCCCTGCCCTTCGGCGCTGGGCTCACCGACTTGAGATTTGCACTAGCGCAAATCAGTTTGTGATGGAAACCTATTGGCATGACAAGTGATGCGGTACCCGGCGGCGACCCCCGCCGGCTTCTCTCCGACGTGCGGGATCTCGCCCACCGGGTGCGGCGGGACCAACGGGTGACCTGGGCCGCGCTGCTGGTGCTGGCCGTCGTGACGTTCGCGGCGATCCCGTTCGACTGGTTCGGCATGCAGGTGGACTGCAAGGCCACCGGCGAGTGCGAGTTCGACCGGATGGGCGTGCTCTACTACTGGCCGCCCGCACTGCTGCTGGCCTATGCGGCGATCGCCTACGGATACCGCCGGATCGCCCGGTCGCGGGGGGTGGACGCCCGGATCCTGCCGTATGTGATCACCGGCGTCGCCCTGATCGTGGTCTTCCTGGGCGCCTGGATCTCGGTGCGGTATTACATCGACCACAACCCGGTCCCCACCGAGCCGTTGCCGTACTGGCAGATGTTCCTGGACCGGCTGGTCGCGCCGTCGGGCCTCATCGGCGTCGCCCTGCTGGTGCTGGCCCGCCTGGAGCGAAACGCCGGGCTGCTGCTGTTCACCCTGGCCTACCTGGCCGTGGTCCTGATCCCGATCGACTTCGGCTGGCAGACCCACTCCAGCGTGCGGGCCGAGTTCGTGCCGCAGCAGGTCGTCAACGGCACGGTGCTGCTGCTCGGTGCCGCCGGCTTCGCGCTGGCCCAGCGGCGGCGGCGATGACCGCCGCCGCCCAGCCGGCCCAGCCCGCCCACCCGGTGACCGGCCTGGACGATGTGGTGCACCAGCGGGTCCGCCTCGGCGTCCTGACCATCGCGCACGAGGCCCGCCGGGTCGAGTTCGGCTACCTGCGCACCCAGCTGCAACTGACCGCCGGCAACCTGTCGCAGCATCTCGGCGTGCTGGAGACGGCCGGCCTGGTGGAGCTGGAGAAGGGTTACGAGGGCAAGCGGGGCCGCACCTGGATCACCCTGACCCCGGCCGGGAGCACCGCGCTGGCCGAGGAGATCAACCGGTTGAAGCTGCTCATCGCGCGGGTAGAGACGGCCGAGACGCCGTAGGCATGTTCACCCGCCAGGGGTGAGGCCCGCCGCGGTGGAGGACCGAAGACTGTCACGGCCAGGGACGTTCGTCCTCGTCCCGTCTCGTCTTCTCCGGAGGGTGATCACCGATGACAGCCGACGCTGCGTCCAGGCCCGGTGTTCAGGTCGGCCCGACCAGTGAGTTCAGCCTGTTCTTCCACGTGAAGCCGGGGCACGGTCCCGCGCTGCGGGAGGCGCTGCGCGATCTCCAGTCGAGCCCGGGCTACCGGCCCGGCGACTACGAGCTGCCGATCGCGGTGATCCACGAGGCGCGGTTCGTGCCGTTCGACGACGACACCCGGCTGCTGTTCGCGACCAGCTTCGACGGCACCTGGGACTCGTACATGCTGGACTTCGCGTCGAAGCCGCTGAAGCTGTTCGACGCCATCTTCCAGCACGTGGTCGGCTACGAGGGGCTGCCGGACCTGGAGGCGGTGAAGAACTTCATCCTGTCCGCGCAGGTCACCGCCGGCGGTTACGCGCGCAACTACGCCGGCACGGTCAAGGAGATCCGCAAGGCGGAACGCGTCAACCGGGCCTTCCAGCAGGTGCTGGACGACCCGGCGGCGGCCGAGGCGTTGCAGGCCCCGGCGCTGGCCCCGCTGCTGGCCGAGGCCGCCGACTGATGTCCGATCACATCTCCGGCCCACGCGCGCTGGCCGAGCCGATCGCCGACATCACCGACCTGTACGCCTTCCCCAGCCCCGGCAACCCGGGCAGCCTGGTGCTGGTCATGAACACGCTGCCGTTCGCCCCGCCGGACGGCCGCTTCTCCGACGGCCTGATCTACCGCTTCCGGCTGCGCCCGCTCGCCCCGGGCACACTCGCGGTCGGCGCGGAGGAGTTCGTGTTCGACGTCGTCTTCTCCGACCAGGACACGGCACCGCAGACGGGCTTCTGCCGCACACCGGCAGGCGACGAGGTCACCTTCGTGGTGGGAGACCCCGAGGGAGGCAAAGGCGCGGGGGTACGGGCATTCGCCGGCCCGCGCTGGGACCCGTTCATCCTGGACGCCCCGGCCGCTTTGAAGACCATCGCCACCGGGCGGTTGGCGTTCACCGACCCGTCGCAGATCTTCCTGGACGGCAAGAACGTCCTCGGCATCGTCGTCGAGCTGGACTGCGCCCACCTGCTGGGCCGCGACGCCAGCCTGTTCGGGGTGGTCGGCGAGACCCTGACCCGGGGCCGGCTCAACGTGCGGATCGAGCGGACCGGCCGCCCCGAGGTGAAGAACCTGCTGCTCGCGCCGAAACAGTTCGATCCGGTGAACCGGGACCTGGAGATCCGCGACCTCTACAACATGGAGGACGGGTTCCACCTGGCCGACGGCTACCTGGGCGCCTACCGGGCCCGGCTCAACGCCAACCTGGCCTTCTGGGACGGGCTGGACGGCAGGACCGACTGGCCGCTCACCGACACCGGCGACCACCCGCTGACCCGGCTCTTCCTCGCCGACCGCCTGGTCGTCGACATCGGCGAGCCGTACCGGGAGCACGGGTCGTTCCTGGAGATCGAGCGGGCCGCGCTGGCCGGGCGGGAGCACCGCACCTGCGGCGGCCGGGCGCTCAACGACGACTGCATGGACACCTTCTTCACGTGGCTGATCAACGCGGGGAACGGGCCGGTGATCCGGGACGGCGTCGACCACTCGTCACGTCCGGCGTCGAGCGTCTTCCCGTACCTGTCGCCGGCGAACCCGAATCCGCCGCAGCCACCCGAGCACGTGTAGGCGGCGGCCGTGAGCGGTGAACTCGAACTCGACGACATCCAGGCCGGCGCCCTGCACGAGCGGCCGTCACCGTACGTCGGCGCCTACGTCCTGCTGCGGGTGAACGACCGGCAGGACGGCCGTGACCTGGTCCGCCGGCTGATTCCGTTGCTGTCGCCGGCCCGGACGGTGCTGGACAGCACCCCGGCCGCGTGGATGACGGTCGCCTTCACCTGCCACGGGCTGCGGGCGCTCGGCGTGCCGGAGGAGTCGCTCGCCACGTTCGCGCCCGAGTTCCGCGAGGGCATGGCGGCCCGCGCGAACCTGCTCGGTGACGTCGGCGAGAGCGGCCCGGAGAACTGGGAGGCCCCGCTCGGCGGCCCGGACGTGCACATCGCCCTGGCCACCCTCGCCCCGGACCGGGCGAGCCTCGACGAGGTGGTGGAACGGGCCCGCCGCGCCCACGACGAGTTCCCCGGCATCGAGGTGGTCTGGCGGCAGGACTGCTACCAGCTCGCCTCCGGGCGTACCTCGTTCGGTTTCAAGGACGGCATCGGACAGCCGGCCGTGGAGGGGGTGGCCGGCACACACGCGATCACCGGCGAGCCGCCGATCAAGGCGGGCGAGTTCATCCTCGGCTACCCGGACGAGACCGGATCGCTGCCGCCGATGCCGAGCCCGGACGTGCTGGGCCGCAACGGCACCTACGTAGTGTTCCGCAAACTGCACACCCGGGTCGCCGCCTACCGCCGCTACCTGCGCGAACGCGCCGCCAACCGGCAGGAGGAGACGCTGCTCGGGGCGAAGATGGTGGGCCGCTGGCAGTCCGGGGCGCCGCTCGCGGTCACGCCGGACCGGGACGACCCGGAGCTGGGCGCCGACCCGAGACGCAACAACGACTTCGGCTACCGCGACGACGCGCGCGGTTTCAAATGCCCGGCCGGGGCGCACGCCCGCCGCGCCAACCCGCGGGACGCGCTCGAGGACGAGCAGACCGTCGACGTACGCCTGCACCGGATGATCCGGCGCGGCACCAGCTACGGGCCGGCGCTTGCGGACGGCGTGCTGGACGACGACGGCGAGGACCGCGGCATCATCTTCGTCTTCGCCGGCGCGCACCCCGGCCGGCAGTTCGAGTTCGTCAAGACCCAGTGGCTCAACGACGGCATCTTCATCGGCGCCCCGAGCGAGAGCGATCCGCTCGTCGGGCCCCGTGACGGGACCGGAACGTTCACCGTCCCGCGGCGCCCGATCCGCCGCCGCCTTCAGGAGCTGCCGCCGTTCGTGATCACCCGCGGTGGCGAGTACTGCTTCGTACCCGGCCTCCGCGCCCTGCGCTGGCTGGCCGATCTGACCGAGGAGAGCCGATGACCCACACCACCGGCACCGACCGTTGGAAGGCCCTCGACTTCGGGCCGCCCGCGCCGGACGACGCCGACCCGGCCGAATCCGTGTTGCTGGAGCTGATGTCCGGCGGCGCCGTCGCGGTCATCACCCTGAACCGGCCGCGGGCCGACAACGCGATCACCACGGCGATGGGGGCCCGGCTCACCGAGGTGCTGGAGAGCATCGCGGTGGAACCGGCGATCCGCGTCGCGATCATCACCGGGGCCGGGGAGCGGGCCTTCTCGGTCGGCAGCGACCTGCGCCAGCGCAAGAGCATGACCAAACAGCAGTGGCTGCGCCAACGGCAGGACTTCGACCGTACGCTCTACACGCTGCGCCAGCTCCGCAAGCCGATCTTCGCGGCGGTGAACGGGATCGCCTACGGCGGGGGCTCGGAGATCGCGCAGAGCACCGACTTCATCATCGCCTCGGACAACGCCACCTTCGGCCAGCCGGAGGCGATGATCGGGCTGGCGGCCGGCGGCGGCTCTCCGGTGATGCTGCCGCGTGTGCTGCCACCCGGCAAGGCCATGCAGATGCTGATGACCGGCGACCCGATCAGCGCCGCCGAGGCGTACCGGCTGGGCATGGTCAACGAGGTGCACGCCCCGGGCGAGCTGCTGCCGGCCGCGCACCGGATCGCCGCGAAGATCGCCTCGAACTCGCCGACCGCGGTGCAGGCGGTCAAGCGGGCCGTGCAGATGGGCGCCGGCCAGCCGGTCGAGCAGGCGATTTCGATCATGATGGAGGCCCACTGGCGCTCCGCGGTGCACCCGGACCGGATCGAGGGGATCGGCGCCTTCAACGACGACCGTGACCCGACCTTCGCCGACCCCGACTACTAGGAGCCGCCATGTCACTCACCGTCGACGGCGCGATCGCCGCGAACCGGGCCGCCCTCGTCATGATCAAGGAGGAGCCGTTCAACGCGGAAGCGCCGCATCCGGCCCTGCAGGATCACATCACGACGACCGACGAACACTACGTGCGCAGCAACTTCGCGCTGCCCGAGCACGACGGGACGCTGTACGTGGGCGGGGCGGTCGGCACGCCGCTCACGCTCACCCTCGACGACCTGCGGGCGCTGCCGGCCGTGGAGCACGCCGTCACGCTGGAGTGCGCCGGCAACGGGCGCCTCGACATGCGGCCGCTGCCGACCGGCGAGCCGTGGGGTGGTTACGCGGTGTCCACGGCCTACTGGAAGGGTGCCCGGCTCGCCGACGTGCTCGCGCAGGCCGGACCGGCCGCGGACGGCGTGGAGCTGCGCTGCGAGGGCGCCGACCACGGGAGATACCACCTCAGCTCGGTGCTCGCGGACGTCGACGACCTCACTTTCGTACGGTCGCTGCCGCTCTCGGTCGCCGCCGACCCGGCCGCCGACGTGCTCATCGCCTACGAGATGAACGGGGAACCGCTGCGACCGGACCACGGAGCGCCGTTCCGGCTGGTGGTGCCGCACTGGTACGCGGTCGCCTCGGTGAAGTGGCTGTCCCGCCTCGACGTGCTCACCGAGCCGTTCCACGGCGAGTTCCAGACCGGCCACTACATCTACGAGTGGCCGGACCGGCCGCACGAGCCGGTCACCACCATGCGGGTCCGGGCCCGGATCACCGACCCGGCACCGGGCGTCACCATCCCCGCCGGCACGTACACGATCCGGGGCAAGGCCTGGTCCGGCGCCGGCCCGGTCACCGAGGTGGGGCTCGCCTTCGTCGGGGACAGCGACTGGAGCCCCGCGGTGGTCGAACCGCCGCGAGGCCCCGCGCAGTGGCAGGACTGGCACTACGTGTGGGAGGCCACCCCCGGCCGGCACAGCATCCGCGCCCGCGCCGCCGACGCGGCCGGCAACGTCCAGCCCGACGTGCCGCCGTGGAACCGGCTCGGCTACGGCAACAACGCCATCGAGATCCAGTACGTCGAGGTGCGCTGACCGGGGGTTCAGGCCGCGGCTACACCGCCGGGATCCAGTTCGCCGAGGTGCGCCGGCCCGGTGGTCAGGCCGCGGCTTCCAGGTGGCCGCGGAGCTTGACCAGGGCCTTGGCGAGCAGGCGGGACACGTGCATCTGGGAGATGCCGATCTGCTCGGCGATCTGCTGCTGGGTGAGGTTGCCGTAGAAGCGCAGCGTCACGATCTTCTGCTCGCGCTCGTCCAGGGCGGCCAGCGCGGGGCCGAGGGAGATGCGCAGCTCGGCGGCCTCGAACCCGGCGTCCTCGCCGCCCAGGGTGTCGCCGAGCTCGGTGCCGGTGTCGGCGACCGGCGTCGACAGGCTGGTCGAGTTGTACGCCCGCGCGCCCTCCAGCCCTTCGACCACCTCATCCTCGCTGATGCCCAGGTGCGCGGCGATGTCGGCGACCGTGGGGGAGCGGCTCAGCGTGTTGCTGAGCGTGCTGTTGGCGGCGGTGATGGCCAGCCGCAGCTCCTGGAGGCGGCGCGGCACCCGAACCGACCAGGTGCGGTCCCGGAAATGGCGCTTGAGCTCGCCGACGATGGTGGGGATCGCGAAGCCGCTGAAGTCGACGCCGCGGTCGGCCTCGAACCGGTCCACCGCCTTGATCAGGCCGACCACGGCGACCTGGTAGAGGTCGTCGCGGGGCTCACCGCGGTTGGCGTACCGGTTGGCGAGGTGCCGGGCCAGCGGCAGCCAGGCCTCGATGGCGCGGTCCCGCAACCCGGGGCGGGACGGGTGGCCGGGAGGTAGCACCGCCATCGCGTTGATCAGCTCACTGGCCCGGTCGGTGCTTGTCGCAGCCTCGTCGTGGACAGCGGTGTCGGCGATGACGGTCATCCGTGTGCTCCCTCGTGTTCCTCGTGTCAACGGTGGGCGCCGGGGTACTTCCCGTACGCCACGACCGGTAAACCAGCGGGGCCGTCCGACTCTGTGCACACTCAGCCCGACCAGGTGCGATCGTGCTGAGGGGTGTCCTGCCGGTACACCTTTCCGGAGTGCCTTCCAGGCCGCCGCAAAACCCTGTTTCCTGTACGCACGAGAAGTCACCACCTCGGAGGACACCATCTTCACCGTCAACGCCATCGCGGCTCCCTCGGCCACCGAACCGCTCGTACGAACCACCGTCGAGCGGCGCGACCCCGGGCCGCGCGATGTTCTGATCGAAATCACCTACGCCGGGATCTGCCACTCCGACATCCACACCGTCCGCGGTGACTGGGGCAAGGTGCCGTACCCGCTCACCGTCGGCCACGAGATCGTCGGCCACGTCACCCGGGTCGGCGCCGAGGTCACCAAACACCGGGTCGGCGACCGGGTCGGCGTCGGCTGCATGGTCAACTCGTGCCGGGAGTGCGAGAACTGCCGGGCCGGCCAGGAGCAGTACTGCACGGACGGCAACATCGGGACGTACGCCTCGGTCGACCGGGACGGCACCGTCACCCAGGGTGGCTATTCCACCCACATCGTCGTCGACGAGGACTTCGTCCTGCGGGTGCCGGAGTCGATCCCGCACGAGGCGGCCGCCCCGCTGCTCTGTGCCGGCATCACCACCTACTCGCCGCTGGCCCACTGGAACGCCGGGCCCGGCAAGAAGGTGGCCGTGGTCGGCATGGGCGGGCTCGGGCACATGGCCGTCAAGATCGCGGCCGCGATGGGCGCCGAGGTCACCGTGCTGTCGCAGACCCTCGGCAAGAAGGACGACGGGCTGCGGTTCGGTGCGGAGCACTACCACGCCACCAGCGACCCGGCCACGTTCGAGGCGCTCGCCGGCACCTTCGACCTGATCGTCAACACGGTCAGCGCGCCGATCGACGTCAACGCCTACCTGCGGCTGCTGCGCCTGGACGGCACCATGGTCAACGTGGGCGCGCCGCCGCAGCCGCTGCCGGTGCAGGTGTTCACCCTGTTCGCGGGCCGGCGCTCGTTCGCCGGGTCGATGATCGGCGGCATCGCCGAGACGCAGCAGATGCTCGACTTCTGCGCCGAGCACGGCATCGCCCCGGAGGTCGAGCTGATCGACGCCGGGCAGGTCAACGAGGCGTACGAGAGGGTGCTCTCCTCCGACGTCCGCTACCGGTTCGTCATCGACGTCGACTCGCTGCGCTGACGCGGGAACCGGCGGGCATCCGGGCACGTCACACCGGCGGAACGCAGAACCGCGACGCTGGAGGACCCGGATGCCCGCACGAGCGACAGTCGCGACGATCGTGATGCTCACCGTCCTGGTGGGCGGCTGCGCCCGAACCGGCGGCGAGGCCTTCGGGTTCGGGTCGCACCGCTCCGGCACGCTCACCGTCAACGACAGGTGGGAGTCGTGCGGCGAACACCGGCCGGAGGACGCGCTCGGCGTCGACGGTGCGCAGGAGGCTCTGAACATGCCGTTGCTGGACGACTCGTTCCAGCCGGTCAGCGCGGTCGTCTGCGCCACCGGTCCGAAGCAGCGCCCGTCCGGCGGCAGCGACCTGGTCGAAGTCGAGTCCCGCGCCGACGACCTCAGCAGGCTGCTGCCGACGCTGCGGCTGCCGGACGCGCAGAGCACGGCCGAGGCCTGCACCGCCGACCTGCCGGCGGTGCCGTGGCTGGTGCTGCTCGACGCGGAGGGCCGTTGGGTCCGGCCCGGCGTCCCGATCGACGAGTGCGGCAAGCCCCGCCACGAGTTCCGCGACGCCTTCTCCCAGATGAAGATGACCGAGGTCGCCGGCGAGGTGGTGCGGGAGCTGGAGTCCGACGCGGCCGTGTCGGCCGGGTGCTCGCAGACGTACGGGGACATGACGTGGACGTACGGCAGCTTCGACAACGTGCGTGAGGTGAACGTCGAGTCGCTGCCGGCGGCCACCGAGGTGCGCCGCTGCGTCTACTTCGTGCCGGAGAAGGAACGCGGCAACGACAAGGCGGCCGGCGACTTCCGCTCCGGCGGCCTGATGGACGACGGCGCGTGGGCGGCGATCCGCGCGGAGCTCGTCGCCTCCACCACGGCGCCCGCCTGCACCACCCCGGCCAGCGTTTTCGCCGTGCTGCACCTGACCTCGGGCGGCTCGGTGTCGGTGGAGAGGGACGGCTGCAAGCGGGCGCTGGTCGAACCGATCGACGGCGGCGGCACTCTGCGGGTGGCCGGCCCGGAACTGCTCGGCCTGGTCTTCAGCTCGTGAGTTTGGTGACGTCCGGGGCGTAGACGGTCATCCAGTGCGGACGGAGGCGGTAATAGACCACCTCCGCGTCCCAGTCGAAGGCGTCCGCGCCGTAGAAGTCCTTGAAGTAGGCGAGCAGTTCGGGCCAGTCCGCGGCCGGGGCGCCGCCGAGCGGGTTCAGGACCTCGACCGTGCCGTGGGTGAACACGCCGAGGTCCTCGCCGCGCAGGTGCGCGGCGCTCGCCGCGGGCCGGGCGGCCAGATGCCGGGCCTTCGCGGCGCTGCGGGCGGTGCCGAAGACCCACCGGCCGTGCAGGAAGTGCCCGTCGACCGCGCTGATCCGCGGCTCGCCGCCCGCGGTCACCGTCGACAGCGCCAGCGTGCACATGCCGGTCAGGACACCGGTCAACTGTTCCGCCGTCACCGTCCGGCCCGTGAAGATCGACTGGAGGTGCCCGGTCGCGCGGGACAGTGAGGCGTCGAGCAGGGACTGGAGTTCGGTGAGTTCTTCCGCCGTTTCACGCATACCGACACCGTATCGGCGAACGGATCACCAGCCGAACCGTGGCGCCGGGGCCAGCACGCCGTCCGGGCGACGGGCGGTGCGCAGGGTCAGCTCGCCGTCGATCCAGTGCGGGGTGAGGCGGTGGCCCGGGTCGAGCGGATCGTCCGGCTGGGCGGGGCGGTCGCCGTCGGTCACGCGTACGATCTCGGTCCGGTCCCGCAACGCGGCGACCGTGAGAAGACCCACAGGGAGTGAGCTGCCGCGGAAATGCACCGCCCGGCCGGAACGGCCGGAGGCGTGCGCGGCACACGCCCGGCCCGCCGCCTCGGCGAAGGCCTGACCGACAGCGGTCAGCGGGAGGCTGCTGCCGGCCGGCAGCGCGACACTGATCGCGACGTGCGGGAACGGCAGGTCATCGCGGTGCAGGCACGCCTGTGCGGCGTCCGGTAGGCCCAGGGAACGGACCCACAGCTCGGCCGCCTGCTCGGTGAGATGGCCGAGACTGATCCCGTAGTGGCGCAACGGAGTGCGGAGCGCCGTGGTGGCAGACATGGGCCCAACGGTCGCCGCCGCCGGCGAACACGAGGTGACCGCCGGCGGAGCGCGACGTGAACGTGTCGGTGTTCCTACTGCTCGGGGACCACCGGCTGGGGCACCTCACGCAGGCGCCGGTTGTTGCGCGGCTCGTGGCGGCCCTTGATGTCGTCGATCCGCCGCCGGAGATCGTCCCGGACGTCCATGACGGCCGCGTGCAGGTCCTCCTCGAGGGACGTGGTGACGATCTTCTCGCCGCCGCTGAGCCAGCACTCCAGGGTGACCTTCTGGCCGCGGGCGGCCCGGTCCTTCACCATGATCTCGAGTTCGGTGGCGTCGGCGTGGAACCCGGCGAGCCGGGCGTCCAGGGTGCTGAACTGCTCGACCAGCCAGTTCCGGTCCCCTTGCGAGAATCCGGCCCCGACACGCAGGCACTCCGCCACAGTGGCCGGGTTGGTGACGGCACTCATGTGAACTCCTCTGTCCGGCGAATACGGTCGGACACCTCATACCCACTTGATCACAGCGAACACCGCCCGGAGATCGTGACATGCCTTCCGGCCCACCCGTCCGGGCGATGTGGCCCGCCTCGGCTCCCGGTGTCAGGTGGGTTCGGGCCCGCCCGTGTCGCTCCACCGGGCCGTCTCCGGGCACCCGGCCTCCGATGAGTCGGCCGGCGTCAACGCGCCGGACGGCGGCCGGAACGGGTCGGGCAGGTGGCGCCACTCGTCCTCGCCGGCGGACAGCTCCTCGTCGGTGAGCAGGCAGGCGGTCAGCGTGCGGTGCAGCCGCACCGGGTCGAGGTCGAACCCGATGAACACCAGGTGCTGGTGGCGGTCGCCGTAATAGGGGTCCCAGTCGAGGTCGGCGGCGATCCGGCGCTCGGCGTGCACCGACTGCCAGGCGTCGTCGCCGAGCCCGGCCAGCCAGGCGCTCGCCGGAGTGAGGCGCAGGGCGGCCGCGGACTCCCAGGCCAGGACCAGCTCGGGGCGGCTGGCCAGCCACAGGTGGCCGCGGGAGCGCAGCACCTGGTCGATCACGTCGTCGAGGGCGGCGTGCAGCCGTTGCGGATGGAACGGGCGGCGGGCCTTGAACACGCACGACACGACACCGTTGCAGGGCAGCGGCTCGTGCAGGCCGACCGCACGGCCGCGCAGCCCACGGGTGGCGGGGGTGAGCGGGGCCGCGCTGTGGGCGACGGCCGGGGGATGGTCGTCGGCCGCGGTGAGCACGGCCGCCCACGGGGCGAGCCGGTGCAGCAGGACGCGCAGCCGCTCGGCCTCCCACGGGTCGTCGTCGGGCAGTTCGGCCAGCACGATGGTGTCGGCCTGCTCGATCTGGTGGGCGACGACGTCGCCGATGCCGCGGTCGTCGCCGGTCTCGGGCAGCACGGTCTCGTCGGCGAGGGCGTCGAGCAGCAGGTCGGCGGCGACGGCCGTGACGGTCCGGCCCAGCGCGACCCCGTCCGGCGGGGCGGCGGCGGTCCAGGTGAGGCGCAGGCGATCCGGCTCCCACGTCTCCGGGAAGGTCACCAGCAGGTCGCCGTCGTGCCGTCCGGCGATCGTCAGCAGGTCTTCCAGGGTGGAGAACGCGAGCAGCCGGGACGACGGCCGGTCGGCCAGGAGCCGGTGCGCCGCCGCGGCGGTGACGTGCGGCCAGAATCCGAACAGCGGGGTTACGGTCGTCATCTTCCCTGCTCAGTGCTGGTGAGTGAGTGGCGAGCATAGCGGTCGCCGGGCGTCGCCGGAAGGAGTCTACTGGAAACGGTTTTCGTTATAAACTAGGCTGGACATTGAGCACATTGCGTAATCGACCGACTACGTTATGCCCGGCTCATCGATTACGTTGGGGTGGACCGGCGCGAAGCGCGGTCGGGCGGGAGTGTGATGGCGCCATATCTCCAACCGCGCGTCGACGGCGATCTGCGGTCCATCCTCGACGGTCACGACAGACTTCACCAGATGGTGGACGCCCTGGGTTCGCCGCTGAACCTGGTGCTGCCGGACCGGCTCGCCGCCAACGTGCGGGACTTCCGGGCAGCCGTCCGGGCGCACGGCCTGAACGGCGGCGTCTACCTCGCACACAAGGCGAACAGATCCAGCGCCCTGATCCGGGCCCTGGCCGCCACCGATGCCGGAGCCGACGTGGCCTCACTGGGAGAACTGCAGCACGCGCTCGGCGCCGGCCTCGGACCCGACCGGATCATGGCGACCGGCCCGAAGAGCCGGGAGTTCCTGTGGCTCGCCGCGCGTACCGGGGCGACGGTCAACGCCGACTCGGCCGCCGAACTCGCCGAACTGGCCGCGATCGTGGCGGCGCACCGCCTGCCCCGCGTCCGGGTGATGGCCCGGTTGTCCGCGTTCGCCTCCACCGGCGCCAACGTGCTGACCCGGGCCAGCCGCTTCGGCACCCCGGCGGCCGATGCCGATCCACTCTGGGCGGTCCTCGGCGAACACCGCGACCAGCTCGACTTCCACGGCTTCGCCTACCACCTGGACACCAACGGGCTGCCGGAGAAGGCGACCGCCCTGGAAGGCTGCCTGGAAGCGATGGTCGAGGCACAGCGGCGCGGCCTCAACCCGCGGGCCGTCGACATCGGCGGCGGATTCGGCGTCAACTACCTCGCCGACAGCACCCAGTGGGAGGCGTGGACCACCGAGCTGACCGGAGCCGTCCTCGGCCGGCGGCCACCGATCACCTGGGACGGCCACGGGTACGGGCTGCGCAACGAGAACGGGCGGCTGCGCGGGACGCTCGCCGTCTACCCGGCCCACCGGGCACTCGCCGGACCGGCCTACCTGGACCGGCTGCTCGCCACCACGTCACCGGCGCACCGCCGCCCACTCGGCGAACTCGTCCTCGACCACCTGTACGACCTGCACCTCGAACCCGGCCGGGCCCTGCTCGACCAGTGCGGCGCGGTGCTGACCCGGGTCGAAGAGGTACGCGACGGCCTGGTCCGGATCGCCGCGAACAGCAACGACATCGCGCTGGAGGCGCACGGCGTACTGATGGACCCGATCCTCGTGCCCCGCGGGCAGCCGCGGCCGGACGACGGCCCGGTGGGGGTGTTCCTGACCGGCAACCTGTGCCTGGAAGCGGATCTGATCACCCGGCGGAAGGTGTTCCTGCCGGCCCGGCCCCGCGCCGGCGACCTGCTGGTGTTCGCCAACACCGCCGGCTACCTGATGGACTTCAGCGCCGGGAGCGCGCTGATGCAGCCCACCGCCCGCACCGTGGCCGCCTGGCGGCACGGTGACGGCTGGCGGTGGTGCCTGGACGAGCGGTACTGGCCCGTCACGGGCCGGGAGGAGACCGGGTGAGGTACGACAGCGTCACCGACATCATCGGCGGCACCCCACTGGTGCGCATCGACGACGCCGTGCACGGACTGCGCAACATCGACCTGTACGCCAAGATGGAGCTGTTCAACCCGTTCGGATCGGTGAAGGACCGCGCCGCGTGGAACATGGTCCGCCACCGGCTCGGCGAGGCGGCCGAGCGGGGCGACACCGTGGTCGAGCTGTCCAGCGGCAACACCGCCAAGGCGCTCGCCGTGATCGCCGGCATGCACGGGCTGACCTTCCGCAGCGTCACCAACCGGATGCGGATCCCCGAGGTGAAGGATCTGCTGCTGCTGCTCGGCGCGCAGATCGACGAACTGCCCGGCCGGTCCGAGTGCCTGGACCCGGCGGACACCGACGACCCGCTCACCCGGATGTACCACACCGTGTCCGCGGCCGGCGGCGGCTACCTGCACACCGACCAGTACTTCAACGACCTCAACGTGGAGGCGCACACCCGCGGGACCGGCCCGGAGATCATCGCCGACCTGGACGGCCGGGCCCCGGACTACTTCATCGCCTGCGTCGGCACGGCCGGCTCGTCCACCGGCGTGGCCCGCGTGCTGCGCCGCCACGACCCGGCGGTACGCGTCGTCGGGCTGGTCGCCGAGAAGTCCGACTTCATCCCGGGCATCCGCAACATCGACGAGGTGCACGAGGTGGGCCTGTTCGACCCGGACGTCTACGACACCATCGAGGCGGTCAGCTCGGACGAGGCGATCGACGGGCTGCTCACCCTGGTCCGCCGCTGCGGAACCCTGGCCGGGCCCACCGGCGGCGGCGCCTACCAGGGGGCCGTCCGCTATCTGCGCCGCGTCGACGAGGAGCTGACCGAACGGCGTACCGCGGTGTTCATCGTCTGCGACCGGGTCGAAAGCTACCTGAGCTACCTGCGGGAACGCCGGCCCGAGCTGTTCCAGCAGCCGGCCCGCGCCCACTCGGTGCGCACCCTCACCGGCGACGAACTGGCGGCCGTCCGGACCGTCGACGTGGCCGGGGCACAGGAGTGGATCGCCCGGGAACAGCCGCTGATCGTGGACCTGCGCAGCCCGTTCGCGTATAGGGCGCTGCACCTGGACGGGTCGGTCAACATCGCCGACGACCTGTTCGAGGAGATGCTGCGCGGCGGCCTGCCGTTCAGCCGGCGCCGCCCCGTGCTGCTGGTCTGCCCGGTCGGGGAGAAGTCGGCCCGGTACGCCGCCCTGCTCACCCGGATGGGCCACCCGGACGCCCGGTCCCTGTCCGGCGGGGTGATCGCCTGGCGGGACGCCGGCGCGGAACTGGTGAGGGACTGACACCGGTGTTCCCCGACGACCTACGGGACTGGCAGTCCCGCCTGCGCGACCAGTTCCCGATCCTCACCGCCCACCCGGGCCACGCCTACCTGGACAGCGCCGCCACCGCCCAGAAGCCACAGGCCGTCCTGGACGCCGTGACCGCCTACCTGACCAGCGAGAACGCCAACGCGGGCCGGGGCGCCTACCCGTGGGCCAACCGCACCACGGCGCTCGTCGACCTGGCCCGGCAGCGGGTGTCGGCGTTCCTCGGCGACCCGGAGCCGGACCGCTCCGGGGTGCACTTCGTCAGCGGAACCACCGAAGGACTGCGGGCGGTGGCCCGGGACTGGCTGGCCCACGAGCTGCGCGACGGCGACGAGATCATCGTGCCGTTCGCCGACCACGCCGCCAACGCGCTGCCCTGGCGGGAGACCGTGGACCTGCTCGCCCGGCAGGGCGTCCGGGTGACCGTCCGGCCGATGCCCTACGACGCGGCGCACGACTACGACATGCGCGCGCTGGCCGGGATGATCACCGACCGTACCCGGCTCATCGCCACCACCCACGTGCACCACGTCTACGGCGGCGACATGAACCTCGCCCGCCTCCGCGCCGCCGCCGGCCCCGACGTGGTGATCAGCGTGGACGCCGCGCAGAGCGCCGGCCACCTGCCGATCGACGTCGCCGCGATGGACGCCGACTTCGTGACCTTCTCCGGGCACAAGGCGATGGCGCTGCCCGGCACGGGCGTACTGTGGGCGGCCAACCGGCGCGGCCCGCGATTCACCCCCGGCGGCTGGAGCGGGACCCCGAACACCAGCGGCATCGTCAGCCTCACCGCCGCCCTCGACTGGCTGGACGCGGCCGGCGTCGACCGGATCGCCCGCTGGACCGTGGCCCTCGGCGCCCGGCTCACCGACGGCCTGCGCAAACTGTCCGCCTACGAGGTCCTCGGCTGCCAGCGGAGCCTGGCCGCCGACTCGCCGGTCCAGCAGCGGCACGGCATCGTGACCTTCCGGCACCACGCCATCGGCTCGAACGATCTCGGGTTCATCCTGGCCGCCGACGGGTTCATGGTCCGTTCCGACGGCCACTGCCAGGCCCATCACGGCGAGAAGACCTCTTCGGTACGGGTGAGCCTGCACGTCTACAACACGGTCGACGAGGTGGACCGCCTCCTCGACACCCTCGCCGGCCTCGACGACTGACCGATGCCGGAAGCGATATCCGTCTGATCAGGCGAGGTCGATCCGAAGCCGTTCCGCCTCGCCGAGCGCCCGGTAGTGCTCCGCCCTCGCCTCGTCGCCGGCCTTCCCGGCCGCGTCGGCGGCGGCTTGCAGCACCATCAGAGGCAGATCGGGCACGTCCCGCGCCTGACGGTCGGCCTCGGCGAAAACGGTGGCGGACAGGTCGCCGTCAGCGGCCGCGGCCAGCCGGAACAGCTCCTCGACATAGGTGCGGCCCAGGCCCACCCCGGTCCAGCCGGGCACATCGTCGAGGATGCGGCGGCACTCCCGCAGCGCAGCCCAGGCGGCATCGAGATCGCCGGCCCGGCGTTCCAGCGAGGCCAGATCACGCCGGCGGGCCGCGGAGTCGAACGTGCTCCAGGCCAGCGGGAGCCGCTCGCGCTGCACGGCCGCGGCCTCGGCGAAGGCGCCCAGCTCGGTCAACTGGTAGTGGAGCATGTCCAGGGTGTCCTTGTCCCGCGGGCGGCCGGCCGCCCAACGGTCCAGCCACTGGCGGGCCAGCACCGGATCGCCGGTCCGCATGGCCCGCGCGACCCAGGTGATCTCGTTCTCGTCGGCCGGATCAGCCGGAAAGGTGGCCCGCCGGTGCTCGAACCACTCCGCCAGCTCCTCCTCCGGCAACTCCGGTCGCCCGTCCTCGCCGAGCAGGTACTCCAGGACGTCGTCCCGGTCGGGGTGGGTGCTCTCGCGTACGAAATCGATGGTCCTCTGAACGCCCGCGGCGACCAGATGCTCCATGCCGTAGCCGCACCAGGTGTCGAAGTCGGTGCTCTTGATCTCCCAGTGCAGCCAGACGTCCTCGACCTGCCGGTACCCGGCGAGCAGGAAACCGGCCAGGCCGGTCTCCTCGTTCAGTTCCGCCTCCTGCTCGGCCAGCAGGCGCACCAGCGCGAGATCGCCGGGCCCGTGGTCGTACTGGAGCGCCCACAGCACCCGCGCCCGCCGCAGAGCGTTGCGGTCCTCGCCGTCCTGGTCCGGGTCGTGGCGCAACTCCTGCCACGCGTCGGTGGACTCCCGCATCCGTCGCAACTCGCGCCGCGCAGCCTCCAGCATCCGCCGATGATCTACTACCGGCCGGCGAGCCGTGTCACCGAGGTCCGGCGGCCCCACAGGATGGAGCCGAAGAACATGAACAGGTTAACGATCCCCGCGGATGAATCCGGGGGATTTCCCTCCGGGGCTGGTGGGCCCTGGATTTCCAGCTCGGACTGCATCTGATCCACGGAGGACGGCCAGGGAGCGATCGGGGTGGCGGTGGTGTCGGCGACGGTCATGACGCTTCTCCTCACGAAGGTTCGGGTCTCACTCACTCAGACCGGCGTGGTCACCGGAACCCATCGGTGGCCGGGCCGCCTCGCCACAGTGGATCGGTAGGTGTTAGATAGCGGCGTGGATCAGACGACCGCGGCCGCCCGGGGCATCGACCCGACGCAGCCCCACCCCGCCCGGCGGTACAACTACTGGCTCGGCGGCAAGGACAACTTCGCCGCCGACCGCGCGTCCGGTGACGAGCTGGAGAGACTGTTCCCGAAGGTGCGGCTCGGGGCGCTGGCCAACCGGGCGCTGCTGCAGCGCGCCACCCGGTTCCTCGCCGCCGAGGCCGGGATCCACCAGTTCCTCGACATCGGCACCGGCCTGCCGACCGCCGACAACACCCACGAGGTCGCGCAACGGCACGAACCGAACAGTCGGATCGTGTACGTGGACAACGACCCGCTCGTCATGGTCCACGCCCGGGCCCTGCTCAACAGCAGCCCGGAGGGGCGGACCGCGTACATCGAGGCGGACCTCAACGATCCCGGGGCGATCCTGGCGCACCCGGTGCTGCACGACACCCTCGACCTGAGGCAGCCGGTGGCGCTCATGCTGATCGCCGTCCTGCACTTCATCCACGGCGACGGCGCCGCCAAGCCGGTGGTCGGCCGCCTCCTCGACGCCCTGCCGTCCGGCAGCTACCTGGTCGCCACCCACGCCACCAGCGACTTCGGCACCCCCGAGCAGCAGGCCCTCTACCGGCAGCTCGTCGAGCAGGGCAAGTCGGACGTGTGGACCCGGCCGCGCGACGAGTTCGCCGACCTCTTCGAGGGCCTGGAACTGGTCGAACCGGGTGTGGTCCCGGCCAGCGAGTGGCGGCCGGAGGAGGGCGCGGTGATCCCGGAGCGCTCCGACATCAACGTGTGGACCGCGGTCGGCCGAAAACCCTGATCCGCCCGGGGCCGGGCGCGGTTCGCCCCGCGCCGTTCGCGATCGGCGGGGCTCGCCGGGTTCTCAGCCTCTGCCGGGGCCGGCCGTTGTGCTCCGGCGGTAGGCCATGACGGCGGCGTACGCATCGACTTGACCGGCGCCGGCGGCGGGCGCCGACGTCGCGCCGCAGGTCGGCTCGGCCGGGACAGCGGTGGCTGTGCTCGTCAGCAGCGACCTGGTGGCCGGCAGGTCGCCGATCAGATCCGGGGCGGCGGACCAGAGCAGGGCGACGACGCCGGCGACGTGAGGCGCCGCCATGGAGGTGCCGCTCATCGTGCCGTACGTGCCGCCGGGCAGGGCGGACAGGACCTCGGCTCCGGGCGCCACCAGGTCCGGTTTCGCTCGTCCGGCCGAGGTGGGGCCACGGCTGGAGAACGCCGCCACCGTGCCGGACTCGTCGGTGGCGCCGACCGTGACGACGTCGGGGTAGAGCGCCGGCGGGTCGGTGACCGTGCCGCAGGCCGGTCCGGTGTTGCCGGCGGAGGCGACCAGCATGATGCCGGCGGTGGCGAGTGCCGCGGTGGCGTCCGCGAAGGTGTCCGCTTCGCAGCCCTCGACGGCCGGGCATCCCCAGGAGATGGTCAGCACGTGTGGCGCCCGCGCCGGATTCCCGTCGGTGAACCGGTCCCCTCCGGCGGGGAACGGCGCCAGCATGAACTGCAGGCAGTCCAGATAGCGGGCGGGGCTGCCGAGATTGCGGTGCAGGTTGACGCACCCGGCCCACCGTGCGCCCGGCGCGACCCCGGTTCCCGTCCGGCCGACCGCCGAGGCCAGCGTGTGGGTGCCGTGACCGCCGTGGTCGACGGGCGTGGTGGCGTGATTCCATGGGTCGTACCAGGAGTCCCGGCCGCCCCGGAAGCCGTCGGCCAGTGCGGGATGGCCGCCGTCCGCTCCGGAGTCGGAAGCGCCGATGACGATGCCGGCCCCGGTCACACCGAGTTCGCGGGCGACCCGGTCCGCTCCGATCGCGGCGATGTCCCACGGGGTGCCGGCCGGAGCCGACTCGGCGCCGGTCTCCACCGGGATCGTGGCGGGAAGCGGCCGCGGCCGGGGGCTGTCCAGCACGGCGGCCACGTCCCCGCGTCGGCGCAACCAGGCACGTACGGCCGGCCCGCCGTCGACCTCGATCGCGTTGACGAGGTAGTAGGACGTGTAACGGACGTGCCCGCGGTCCAGCGCGGCACGCAGGTCCACCTGGGTTCGCTCGGCATGGGCGAGGAGGATCCGATGGACCTCGCGCACCCGGGCATCGCGGCCCGCCTGCCCGGTCCGGCGGGTGTCGACGCCGGAGAGGTCCGCCTGCTCGGTGAGGACGACGAACAACCGGTCGCCGTGCAGGCCCGGCTGGCCCGGACCCAGATGGACGGCGCCCGCCACGATCAGCACGACACCGGCGCACCCCGCCGCCAGCCTTCCCGACGGCCGCCGGGTGCGCCGCCGGCCGAACAGCAGACCGTAGCCCAGCCCGAGCGACGCGCCCACCCCGAGCGTCGCCACCCCGGCGACCTGCGTCCAGTACGGCACGTCACGGCCGTGCAGCATGACCGTCACCTCCTCCGGGCCGAGGAACGCCAACGGCCCGAAGACGGCGATTCCGATCAGCAGCGCCGTCGGCGCGGAGCCGGTCGCCGGCCGGCTCAGCAACGGTTGGAGGGCCGCCAGCGTGAACCCGGCGATTGCCAGCGCCGGTGACACCAGGGCCGGCCCCGGCTGTCCGGCACCCCCGGCGACCAGCGCCAAGGTGACCCCGGCAACCGCGCCGCCGGCCAGCACGGGGCGCGCGCCACCCGGACGCCGGCGATCGGCGTACACCGCGAAGAACCCGGGACTCAGGATGCCCGCCGCCAGCCAGCCGATCGCGGCCGCCGCAACGGCTGCCAGCACGGTCTCCAGCAGGCCGCCCAATGCGCCGAGCCACAGCCACGGCATCAGCGACACGAGCCCTCCGCCTCCGGCCGCCGCCAGAGCCGGCACATCCGCCCCGGCCCGGCCGGGATCCCGGCGCCGGCGCGGCAGCCGCAGCAGCAGCCCGCCGGACAGCGCGAGGACCGCCAGCACCGCGAGGTACGCCTCATGCCGGGAGACCGGGACCAGCCGGGCGACCGACAGCAGCGTGTACGCCGCCGCGCCCAGCGCCCACGCACGCCCGGCGGCTCGCACGGTGGGATGCACCGGCAACACCGCCAAGAGCAGCGCGGGCAGGCCGGCGAGCAATGCCGCCGTGCCGGCGAGCACAACCGCGGGCCGGCCGTCCGGTTGGTGCCCGGTAGCGGCCAGCACATCCTGCCCGGCCTGCCAGGCGGTCACCAGGCTGCGACGGGTCACCCCGATGATCCAGACCGCTACGCATATCGCCGACACCACAGCCCAGAACCGGCGTTGCGGCGTGAGGACGCGAATCCACAAAGGACTGCCGGGGTGACTGGCCATGTCGGCAGGATAGATCGCCACCTCGATGCGCACGTTGCGTTGCCCCGGCTCGGCTCGGCGCGGGTTCGTGCGAGTCCGATGCCGTGCGGTGCGAGCAACGCGGACGTCGACCGTGAAGGGCCGGTGTCAGCCGTCGGCGGTGAGACCCCGGGCGGTACGCGTCAGCTCGGTGAATCCGGTGGCCAGCAGGAAGGCCGCGTAGTCCGGCTCCTCATCGGCGTCGGCGTAGTCGAGCAGCCGGGTCACTCCGCCCAGTTCCAGCCAGCCGGCCGCCTGCCCGGCCAGCCAGGTGCCGATCCTTCTGCGCCGCATCCCGGGGCCGACCCACCGGTTCCCGACGTCCGCCCATGCTCCGGCCCGCGACATCCGCGGCCCGGCGTCGAGGTTCGTCTCCACCTCGATGTAGCCGACCTCGGCACCGTCGAGCAGCGCGGTGATCCGGGTTCCGTTGATCCCGACGGTCCGGCGGGTGGTCAGCCCGTCGAGTGGTGCCGCCGGGCGGGGCATGTCCTCCACCCGGGCGAGCAGGACGATCTCGGTGGGACCCGTCTGGCGGAAGCCGATGCGCTCGTAGACGGCCCGGATGTGCGGCCACTGCTCCGGCACCCCGTAGACGCCGGGGGCGGGCAGGGCCCCGTCGGCTAGGCGGCGGCTCACACCCCACCGCCGGAACTGGGCGTGGCAGGCGACGGCGAGGGCGTCCCCGGCCTCCGACGCGTCCGGCCAGTACGGGGCGTCCACCCAGCACACCAGCCACCGGATCTCGCCGGCGTCACGGTACGTCTGCCCGGTGCCGGGGTCGTCGCCGTACCGGAGCAGATGGGCGGCCGCGACGACGCGCCCGCGCTGCTCGGCGACCAGGGTGACCCGGTCGGAGACCCAGCGGTCGACGAACTCGCCCGGCTCCCGCTCCAGCTGGCTCAGCAGGGCCTGCACGGAGACGGACATGCCGGGTACGACGGCGGCGATGTGGGCATTCACCAGAGAGGTGACCTGATCACGGTCACCGCGCGCGAACGGACGGACAACTGTCGAGGACATGGCGGACCCTCCAACCCGATCGACTGGACGAGCCGCTACCACGCGGTACGGCACCACTTTACAAAGAGGCGCAAGGTGTAGACATGACGACCACATCGTTTCGCCGCACGGTGAGCGGCCTGCTGCTGCTGGCCGCGATCGCCGCGTGCGGCACCGGCACCGAGAAGGCCGCGCCCGCCGCGCCGGCGTCCGCGGCCCCCACCGGGGCTTCGACACCGGCCCCGGCCTCCCCGGCCGGCATCCCGGCCGCGGCGCTGCTGCAACCCGCCGACATCCGCGGCGCCAGGCCGGAGAACCTCGAACAGGGGGAGTACGCCTACGTGCGCCCGCTGCGCCCGTGCGGCGACGCCCGCTACCGCTCCGACAGCACCCGCACCGCCGCGGTGGCCAAACGGTACGTGGTGCCCGGCCCCGGCCAGGAGACCGTGCCGACCGTGGTGGTGCAGTTCATCGGCCGGCACTCGGCCGGCGGCGCGGCCGGCCAGGTCCAGGACATCGACGCGGCTCTGGCCAAGTGCCCGGGCGGGCTGGGTGAGGGCCGCCGGAAGTGGGACATCATCGAGTCGGACGCCGATTCGATCCTGGTGCGGATCGGCCAGCGGTTCAGCTACGCCGACGAGGAGCCGGCGACGGTCAACCACTACGCCGCACTGGCCCGGGTGAACGACGCGATCGTGGTGGTCGCCGACATGGGCTGGGAGAACATGGACGGCTCCGAGGACCTGGTCCGCGACCTGATCGGCAAGGCCCGGCAGCGTGCCGAGGCCGTCGGCTGATCAGCTCCCGGCCATCACCCAGCGGCCCCGGCCCTGCTTCTTCGCCTCGTACATGGCCATGTCGGCGTTGCGCAGCACGTCGTGTCCGGCGTCCGGCCCGTAGGCGGCGATGCCGACGCTGACGCCGATGTCCAGCGTCTCGCCGTGGAACGGGACGGGCCGGGCCACGTCGCCGAGCACCCGTTCGGCGAGGCGGATCGCCTCGGCCTCCGGCAGGTTCGGGCAGAACAGCACGAACTCGTCGCCGCCGAGGCGCACCACAAGGTCGGTGGCGCGTACGGCGCTGGACAGCCGTTCCGCGACCGTGGCGAGCACCAGGTCACCGGCGTCGTGCCCGTACGTGTCGTTGACCTCCTTGAACCCGTCGAGGTCGAGGTAGAGCACGGCGACCGGCCCGTCGCGCCGTTCCAGTTCGTCGGTGAGCGCGGCCCGGTTGGCGAGCCCGGTGAGCGGGTCGTGCCGGGCCTGGTAGGCGAGCTGTGCCTGGGTCCTCTCCTGTTCCCGGACGGCGAGGCTGAACCGGGTCAGCACGAACGCGGTGCTCAGGACGGTGGCGACCATCCCGGCGACGGCGTGATCCTGGAACAGCGAGAGCGCCGGTGTGGTCAGCAGCGCCAGGCCGAGGAACAGCACCCGCGCCGGGTGCAGCATGCCCACCCGCTGGCCGGGACTGGTCAGCTCGGCCCGCCGCTCGTGCAGGCACGTCGCGGTGATCATCGCGTTGCCCAGCATGATCAGCGGGCCGATCCGGGCCACGACCGCGTAGTCCAGGAACAGCGGCAGCACGTTGTAGGCGATGTCGATCGTCAGGTAGAGCACGACCGCGCCGAGCAGCAGCCGGGTCGGGACGCCCCGGTCGCCGGGCGACAGGGCGATGAACAGGATCGCGGCCAGCAGCACCACGTCGGCGACCGGGTACAGCGGCGGCACGATCGTCTCCGCCAGGGAGAGACCCGAGCCGAGGTACGGCATGATCAGGTACTGCCAGGAGGCCAGGGCGGCCGCCACGGTCAGGGTGAGGCCGTCCAGGACGGCGCCGCGCAGCCTGCCCGGGGCGCGGCGGCGGGCCATCATCGTCAGGGCCACCGCCAACAGTGGGTATCCGGCCAGCCAGAACGCGTCGGCCAGACCGACCGGCGGCACGCTGGACAGGTAGAAGTAGACCAGTTCGATGACGTCGCCGGTCAGCCACAGCGTCTGCGTGACGGCGGCCAGCAGCCACGGGCGGCGGTCCGGGCCGGGTGGGACACTTCGGACGGCCAGCCAGGCGAAGGCGCACAGCGTCGCGTAGACGATCAGGTACATGATGTTGCCGACCGTGGTGTTCCAGGTCAGCATCAGGCCGGCGACCGCCGCGGTCGCGCCGCAGAGGAAGATCCGGATCCGGCTGGTCGTCATGAGCGGACATTCGGTCGGCGGCGGCCCGATCCGCGGGAATCCCACTGTGACGCACAGCACCGGTATGGTCGCTGTGTGACGGTCGTGGTCGGGGTGGACGGCGCGGGCCGTACCCATCGGCTCCGCGTGCTCGCCGCGGCGGTGACCGGGCCGGTGTGGTTCTCCGGCGAGGTGACCGCCGCGCTGCGGGACGCGCCGCTGGTGGTCGTCGACGACGCGCACCGCCTCGACGCCGCGACCCTGCGGGAACTGGCCGCCCTGTGCCGCTCGGGCGTGCCGATGGCGATCTCCCGGCGGCCCACGATCGATCTTCCGGAACTGGCCGACCTCGATGAGGCCGCCGCGGCCGACGGCGTGGAGGTGCTCGGGGCGCTGGACTCCGACGCGGTGGCCCGGCTGGTGGCCACGGTGACCGGGCGGCCGGTGTCGCCCGAGGTGGCCGACGCCGTGCACCGGGCCTCGGGTGGGATCCCGGTGGTCGCCGTCGCGACCGCCACGGCGCCGGCCGGTGAGGTGGCGCCCGCGCTGCTGGCCCGGGTGCAGCGACGGTTCGCCGTGCTCGGTGATACGGCCGTCACCGTGGCGCGGGTGCTCGCGCTGCGACTGGACCTCGGCGACGAGGTGATCGCCGCCGCGTGCGGGCTCGACGTGACCGGGCTCGGCGCCGTTCTGCGGGTGCTGCGGGACGAGGGCCTGGTCCTGTCGTCGGAGCGGATGGCCCCGGCGGTGGCCGAGGCGGTGCTCGCCGAACTGCCCGGAGCCGAACGGCGGCGCCTTCACGATGCGGTCGCCGGCGCGTTGCTGGCGACCCGGGCCGATCCGGTCACCGCGGCCGGTCGGTTGCGGGCCGCGCGGGCGTCGACCGAGGCGGCCGCGTCCGTCTACCGCGCTGCGGGGGAGCGGTTGCGGTTCACCGACCCGTCGGCCGCGCTCGGCTGGTTCGACGACGCGGCCGACTGCGGCGCCGGCCCCGCCGGCCTGGCGGTGGGCCGGGCCGAGGCGCGCGCGCTGCTCGGCCTGCCGGTCGACGTCGACCAGCTCAGCCTCACCACCTCCCGGGAGAAGCTGGTCGCGGGGGCGGTCGCCGCCCAGGAGGGCCGGGCGGCCCGGTCCGCCGAGTTGCTGCTCGCGGCCGGCGGCATCGGCCGGATCCTGGCGGTGCCGGCGCTCGTCGCCGTCGGCCGGCCGGGTGGGCACGTTCCCGCTGAGCGGGTGGCCGATCCAGGCGATCCGGCGGTACGGGTGAGCGACTTCCCGCCCCCGGAAGCGGGCCTGTCGCCAAGCGCCGGCTCGCCACCCGTGGGACGGCACCCGGGAATGCGAGCGCCGGGTGGAGGGTCCCCGGGGGCGGGGCCGCCCGAGATCGGGCCGCCCGAGATCGGGCCGCCCGAAGCCGCCGCTCCCGAAAGCGTGTTGCCCGAGGTCGGGCCGTACGACGTCGGGGTGCCCGGAAGCGTGTTGCCCGTGCACGTCCCGGCCGCGTTGACGCGCCTCGCCGAAGGGGCTCTGGCGGCGACCGCCCCGGAGGCCGCGTTGCCGCTGCTCATCGAGGCGGCCGAGGCGATGGAACGCGGATCTCCGCAACTGGTCCTGCCGGACACCCCGCACGCGATCGCCGCCGTGGTGGCCGTCGCCGCCGGGGACGTCGCCTCGGCCGAGCATCTGCTCACCCGGGCCCGGGCGGCACGGGTCGGCGGCCCGGCGGCCGACGAGCGGCACCGGCTGCTGCTGGCCTGGGCTCGCTTGCGGGCCGGCCACTACGACACCGCCCTGCACGAGCTGCGGTTCCCGCCGGGCGCCGAACCGTCCGGCCGGGACCGGCTGCTGCGGGCCGCGCTGGCCGCCGGGGTCGCCCGGCGGCGGGGTGACATCGCCGGGCTGCGGGACGCCTGGACCGGGATCGAGCCGCTGCTGGCCCGCCGTGCCGTCGATCTGTGGCAGCTGGAACCCCTGGAGGAGCTGGCGGTGGCCGCGGCCCGGCTCCGCCGCCTCACCCGGGTCGCCCCGGTGCTGGCCCTGCTGGACCGGATCGTCGCCGGACTGGGCGGCCCGGCCACCTGGTCGGTGGCGCTGGACTGGCTGCGCCTGCAGACCGTGATCGTCACCGAGGACGCGGCGGCGGCCGCCGAGACGGCCGGGCGGATGGCGGCGGCCGATCCGGCCGAGGCCCGGCCGCGGGCGCAGTGTGTGGCCGCCCGGCGGTGGGCACAGGTGCTGGCCGGAACGGTGGACCCCGACGGCGTTCTGGCCGCCACCGAGGACCTGCACGCCGCCGAGCTGCCGTGGGAGGCGTCCCGGCTGGCCGGGCAGGCGGCGATCCGTACCGCTGATCCGCACGCCGCACGCCGCCTGCTGGAGCGGGCCCGGGAGTTGTCCGAGCCGGACACCGAGAGCCCCGGCGGCGGTGGCGGGCTGTCCGAACGTGAAGTCACCGTGGCCCGTCTGGTGCTGGCCGGCAGCACACACCGTGAGATAGGCGCTCAGCTATATATCGCGCCGAAGACCGTCGAGCATCACGTGGCACGGATCCGCGGCAAGCTCGGCGCGAACACCCGGGCCGAGTTGCTGGCGATGCTCCGGGAGATGCTGGACGGCTGACGGCCCCGTCTCGTGGATCTCCCGACCTGCCTCTTTGCAACGATTCCGCGATCCGATGAGTTGGATCTCGGACACCGCACTGTGGATCCCCTAGCGCACCCCCTATACCACGGGGGACACCCCGATGCCCGGACCGGGTTGCGGGTCGCACGCTGGTGCCGTGCCCGGATGAAGGAAGCGGGACACATACACCGACCTAGGAGAGATCATGACCGTCAACGCAGCCGACCTGCTCAAGGACTTCGTCGTCAATCTGCTGACTGACCGTGACTTCGCGGCCCGGTACGCCGAGGACCCGAACGGCACCCTGACCGCCGAGGGCGTCACCGATGTCGACCTGTCGGCCGTGAACGTCCCGGCGGTCGTCAACGAGGCCGCCGCCGAGCCGGAGGTCTCCTCCGAGGCCCGGTCGGCGCTCAGCAACTACTCCGGTGGCGGTGGCGGCGGCGGTGGCTCCGCGCCGGCCGCGTCCAGTGCCGGCACCCAGTCGGTCGAGCAGGTGGTGCAGCACCTGAACTACGTCACCTACACCACCTACGAGGGCGACGAGACGATCACGCAGAACCTCGACCTGTCCGTCACCACGATCACCGACAACAGCCTCGACCTGGACGTGGACGGCAACGTCTTCGGCGACATCGACGCCAGCAACACCAGCGCCTCCGGTGACGGGGCGGTGGCCGGCGGCGGGAACGTGAACGCCGCGACCGGTGACGGCGCGGTCGCCACGGCCGGCGACGGCGACGTGAACGCGGCCACCGGCGACGGCTCCACCGTCGTCGACGGCGACATCAACTCGGTGAGCGGCGACGGGGGCCTGCTGATCGACGGCGACAACTTCGGTCAGGCCAACACCGGCGACGGCGCGGTCCAGGCCGGCGACGACATCTCCGGCGCCGTGAACACCGGCGTCAACACCGGCATCGTGGCCGACGAGCTCGACGACGCCGTGGTCGGCGACGGCAACCAGACCGCCCAGGTCGACGGTGGCGCCGACGAGTCGGTGTTCAACTTCGGCGACGGCGACGTCAACAACCTGCCGGACGCCGAGATCGAGGACAGCGCGGTCACCTTCGGCGGCGGCGACGCCACCAACGTGTCCGACGTGACGGCGGACGACGGCTCGGCCGTGTCGGTCGGCGGCAACGCCGGCGGCAACAACGAGGACAACGACACCACCGTCACGACGGTGTCCGACAACGACACCCAGATCAACGACAACGACACGAACATCAGCGACAACGACACCAACATCACCGACATCGACACCACCAACGTCTCGTCGGACGACGACACGATCGAGAGCGGCGACGACACCACCGTCGTCGGCGCCTGACCCTGGAGGAGACGTGGCCGAGGTCGCGAAGGCCGTTGCCCTGGTCGATCTGGCGCTGCGCGCCTGTGAGGCGTACGACCGTCTCGACGCGGCCACCAGGCTCACCGCCGCGAAGGAGTCCCTGGCCGACCCGGTGCTGCACGTCGTCGTGGCCGGCGAGTTCAAACAGGGCAAGAGTTCCCTGGTCAACGCCCTGGTCGGGGCGACCGTCTGCACGGTCGACGACGACCTGGCCACGGCGGTGCCGACCTACGTACGGTACGGCGAGAAACCCGAGGCGGCCCTGCTGTACGGGCCGGGCCGCCGAGAGCCGATCCCGGTCGCCGACGTCCGCCGGCACGTGCTGGAGGGCAGCGCGAATCCGGCGGCGGGCGATCGGGTGTCCGGTGTCGAGGTCCGCATCCCCCGCAAGATCCTCGCCGGCGGTCTGGTCCTGGTGGACACCCCCGGCGTCGGCGGCCTCGGTTCGCCGCACGCCGCGGCCAGCCTGGCCGCCGTGTCGATGGCCGACGCCGTCCTGTTCGTCACCGGTGCCGCGCAGGAGCTGACCCGCAGCGAGATGGACTTCCTGCAACGGGCCCGGTCGCTGTGCCCGGTGGTGGCGTGCGTGATCACCAAGACCGACTTCTACCCGGCGTGGCGGCGCATCCGGGACCTGAACGAGAGGCACCTGGCCGCCCACTGCCCGGTGCCGCTGATGCCGGTGTCGTCGGCGCTGCGCTCCCGCGCCGTGAAGGCCAACGACACCGCCCTGAACGCCGAGTCCGGCTTCACCCACCTGGTCGGCTTCCTCACCGACAAGATCGGCGCGTCGGCCGCCGACAAGCTGGCCGCCGAGGCGGCGGCCGAGGTGAACGCCCTCTGCGACCAGCTCGACAGCCGGTTCCAGGCGGAACGCGCGGCGCTCGCCGACCCGGAGGCCGCCGCCCGGGTGGTCCGGCAGCTGACCGGCGTCAAGGAGCGCGTCGAGGCCCTGAAGAGCGCCGCCGCCAAGTGGAACCAGACGCTCAGCGACGGCATCACCGACCTCACCTCGGACATCGACCACGATCTGCGGGCCCGGGTCCGGGTGGTGATCGCCGAGGCGGACACCGCCATCGAGGAGGGCGACCCGGCCGACACCTGGGCGGAGATGGAGGCGTGGCTGCAGTCCCGGATGGCCGACGAACTGCTGGCCAACTACGAGCTGCTCCGCGAGCGGGCCACCGACCTGGGCGTACGCGTCGGCGACCACTTCCACGAGGCGTCCACGATGATCATGCGGCGGCCGTCGGTGACCGATCCGACCCCGCTGGCCAGCGTCGCCGACTTCCAGCACAAGATCGACCTGCAGCGGATGAAGCTCACCAAACAGGCCATGGTGGCGCTGAAGAGCGCGTACGGCGGCGCCCTGATGTTCATCATCCTGGGCAGCCTGGTCGGCGTCTCGCTCGGCCCGATCGGCATCGGCATCGGCCTCGTGATGGGCCACCGCGGCCTGCGCGACGAGAAGAAACGCCAGGTCACCAAGCGCCGCGCCGAGGCCCGCAACGCCATCCGCCGCTACTGCGACGAGGTCAGCTTCGTGGCCGGCAAGGACTCCCGGGACACCCTGCGCCGGGTCCAGCGGCAGCTGCGCGACCACTACAGCGGACTGGCGGAGGAACTCAACAAGGCCAACGCGCAGGCCCTGAACAGCGCCGCCGAAGCCGCCAAACGCACCCAGGCCGACCGGGAGAGACGGCTCAAGGACGTGGACGCCGAACTCGCCAGGGTCCGGCAACTGCGCCAGCGCGCCCAGGCGGTGACCACATGAGCAAGTTCGGACAGAGTTTCGACACGGCGCCGGAGCGCGGCGGAGGTGGCGCGATGAACCTCACCGACCGGACTCGCGCCGTCCTCGGCCAGGCGATCGCCACCTACCACGGCACCGCCGACGCGGCCCGCCTCGCCGCCGTCCGCGACCGGCTCGCCGCCCCGCTGCGGGTCGCCGTCGCCGGCCGCGTCAAAGCGGGCAAGTCCACGCTGCTCAACGCACTGGTGGGGGAGCGGCTCGCGCCCACCGACGCGGGCGAGTGCACCCGCATCGTCACCTGGTACCGGGACGGCCACGCCTACCAGGTGCAGGCCGCCCTCAAGAAGGGACCGGCCCGGCCGCTGCGGTTCACCCGTGACGACGGCGCCATCGACATCGACCTCGACGGGCTGAACGCCGCCGACATCGACCGGCTCACCGTGACGTGGCCGTCGCGCGCGCTGCGCACCGTCACCCTGATCGACACGCCCGGCATCGGCTCACTCTCCGAGCAGACCGCCCGGCACACCTGGGAGCTGCTCGCCCCGGACGACGAGGAGACGCCCGCCGACGCGGTCGTCTACCTGCTGCGGCACCTGCATCCGGGTGACGTCGAGTTCCTGCGCGCCTTCCACGACACCGAGGTGTCCCGGCCCAGCCCGGTCAACGCGATCGGGGTGCTGTCGCGGGCCGACGAGATCGGGGCCGGCCGGCCCGACTCGATGGCGTCGGCCCGGCGGATCGCCACGCGACTCGGGACCGACGGCAACGTGCGCAGGCTGGTGCAGTCGGTCGTACCGGTGGCGGGTCTTCTGGCCGAGACGGCCGTGACGTTGACCGAGACCGAGGTCTCGCAGTTGCGGAAGATCGCCGCCCTGCCGGTCAAGCAGGCCGAGGAGCTGCTGCTCTCCGCCGACCGCTTCGCGTCGGCCATGCCCGAGCTGGGACTGACCTCACTCGAGCGGGAGGCGCTGCTGGCCCGTTTCGGCCTCTACGGGGTACGCCTGACGAGCACCCTGCTGCGCCGGGAGGTGGCCACCACCGCGACCGCCCTGGCCAAGGAACTCGCCGACCGCAGTGGCCTGACCCAGCTCAAGGAGATCATCGGCTCGCTCTTCTACGACCGCGCCGACGTGCTCAAGAGCCGGTCGGCGCTGCTGGCCGTGGCCGAGACCGTGCGGGAGCGCCCACGGCCGGGCAGTGAGGCGGTGGCCGCCGCCGTCGAGGAGATCATGGCGTCCGCGCACCCGTTCAACGAACTGCGCGTGCTGTCCAGTCTGCGCGCCGGGTGGATCACCGGGAAACCGGACGCGGTCGCCGACCTGGAACGTCTGATCGGCGGCGCCGGAAGCGCGCTGAGCGACCGGCTGCACCTGGCACCGGACGCGGCCGCCGCGGAGCAGGCCGCCAGTGCCCGGGAGGCGCTGGCCCGCTGGCAGCGCCGTGCCGAGAACCCGCTCACCTCGTACGAGATGAGCGTCGCCGCCCGGGTGGCGGTGCGTTCCTGTGAGGGCATGCTGGCCCGGCTGGAGCAGCGCTGATGTGCCGCCTAGAGGACGGCGTCGCCGTCGCCTGGGAGGTCGTCGATCTCCGGCCAGTCCACGGCGAGGTCGTCCATGCCGGCCTCCACGGTCGTCTCCGCGCCGGCCTCCAGGCCGGTCTCCGCGGTGCCGAAGTCGGGCAGCTCCTCGTGCGTGATCTCGACGGCGTCCTCGTCGAACAGGCCGGTCGGCTCGCCGACCGTGTCGGCGCCCGTGCCGAAACCCAGGTCGGTCTCGTCGATCTCCGGCTCGGCCTCCACCGGCGCGGTCGCCAGCAACTCCAGCCAGCCCGGATCCCCGGCCTGATCGTGGCCGCCGACGGCGCTGTGGGCGCTCACGAACGGCGCCAGATGCTCGGCGACCTCGGCGGGCGCGGTGTCCGCGTAGCTGACCACCGCCTCGGCGACCAGCTCCTCCGGCAGCTCGCGCAGGAAGTCGCCCGGGTCACGGCCCGGGCCGGCGAGTCCGGCGAACACGTCGCGGAGGGGTTCCATGCCTCTACCTTATGAGCGCCGAGCGCCGACCCGCCTGGGGGAAACCCCCTGCCGTACCCCCAACCCGACCGATCACGACACGATACGGAGCATCCGGCGATGTACGCACTCGGCATAGACCTCGGTACCACCTACACCGCGGCCGCCACCTGGCGCGACGGGCACGCCGAGATCGTCCCGCTCGGCAGTCACGGCGCCGCTGTCCCGTCGGTGGTCCTGCTCCGGGAGGACGAGACCTTCCTGACCGGGGAGGCGGCCAGCCGTCGCGGCCTGACCGAACCGCACCGGGTGGCCCGCGAGTTCAAACGCCGCATGGGCGACACCACACCGATCCTGCTCGGCGGGGTGCCGCAGTCGGCCGAGGCGCTCACCGCCCGGATGCTGCGGGCCGTCGCCGACCAGGTGATCGCCAGGGAGGGCGGGGCACCGTCGGCCACCTGCGTCTCGTACCCGGCGAACTGGGGTCCCTACAAGACGGACCTGATGCGGCAGGCCGTGCGGATGGCCGACCTGGACGGGCCGGTCACCTACACCACCGAGCCGGAGGCGGCCGCGGTCAGCTACGCCCAGCAGCAGCGGATCGAGGCCGGCTCGATCGTCGCCGTCTACGACCTGGGCGGCGGCACCTTCGACGCCGCGGTGCTGCGCAAGACCGGCCTCGGCTTCGGCATCCTCGGCCGCCCGGAGGGCATCGAACGGCTCGGTGGCATCGACTTCGACGCCGCCGTGTTCAGCCACGTGCAGGCCGCGCTGGGCGGCAAATTCGCCGAACTGGACGAGGACGACAGCACCGCGATCGCCGCGGTGGCCCGGCTGCGTGAGGAGTGCGTCCACGCCAAGGAGGCGCTCTCCGCCGACACCGACACCACCATCCCGGTGCTGCTGCCCAACGTCGCCACCGAGATCCGGCTCACCCGCTCCGAGTTCGAGGCCATGGTCCGCCCCGCCCTGTACGGGTCGGTCGAGGCGCTGAAACGCGCCCTCCGCTCCGCCGACGTCACCTCCGCACAGCTGCACTCGATCCTGCTGGTCGGCGGCTCGTCCCGGATGCCGATCGTCGCCCAGCTGGTGGCCGCCGAGTTCGACCGGCCGGTCGCCGTCGACGCGCACCCCAAACACGCCGTGGCGCTCGGCGCGGCCTGGCTGGCCAGCGGGAAGCAGGCCCAGCCCGGCGGTCCGGTGTCCGGGCGGGCCGTCGCGCCGCCGCCCCGGCCGGTTCCGGTCACCCCGGTGAGTTCCGCGCCGGTCAGTTCCGCGCCGGTCAGTTCCGCGCCGGTCAGTTCCGCGCCGGTCAGTTCCGCGCCGGTCAGTTCCGGTCCGGTAAGCGTGCCGCAGGGCGGTTTTTCGCAGGGCAACGTCCCGCAGGGCGGCTTCTCGTACGGCAAGCCTCCGCCGCCGGCCACCACCTTCCTGCCGGCGTCGCCCGTCCCGCCGGCCGCGCCGGTCAAGGCCCGGGCGGCGGCCGTCCCGAGCGGAGGCCTGCCCACCATCACGCCGCGGCCCGCCCCCACCGGGAAGGCCGCCGTCACCCGCCGGCGGTCCCGCCGCCGGCTCACCGTGCTCGCCGCCGGGAGCGCGGTCACGGCCGTGCTGGTCGCGGCGGGTGTCGCCTACGCCGAGTACCGCCTCGACGATCGCGGCGAGAAGCTGACCGGCGCCGGGGCCACCACCCCGGCGTCACCCAGCGTGAACGCCGGGCCGCCGGCCGACGAGGTGTGCAGCGACGCCATCAAGAGCAACAAACGCTGGGTGTGCCTCACGTCGGCGGTCGTCAGCGACGGCAGACTCACCGTCGACTACGACGTCGAGTGGGCCGGATCCACACCGGACGTCAGCGGCGGCTACCACCTGCACGTCTGGGGCGGGGACGGGAAATACCCGGCAGACCATGACATGGGCTCCCACGCCCCCAAAGCCGACCAGGGCGAATGGTACGTCGAGGACCGGAACCCGTCGGTGCTGGACCTCGACGACAAACGGTACCTGCGGGCGATCGACGACGCGCCCAAGGTGTGCGCCCGGATCGCCCTCGCCGGGCACGGGCTGGTCAAGGACGAGAACTCCACCTATCTGACGGGCAACTGCGTGCCCATCACCCGCGAATGACGGCACCCGCCGTACGCCCGTCCGGGCTCCGACGGACCGATGGCGGCTGTGCGGCGGTGACTCGCCCGGCCGCCGCCGCTCAGCGGGCCGGCCGACGTGGAGCCGGGCCGACTCCGCCGCGCCGCGGCCGGTGATGTCAGAGGATTCCGAGGCGACGGGCCTGGGCCACGGCGTCACTGCGACGCTCCACATCCAGTTTGCGGTAGATCGACCTCATGTGAGCCTTGACGGTGTTGACGGACACCCCGAGTTCGGTCGCGATCTGGGCCGCCGTCAGCATGGTGGGCAGATAACGCACCACCTCTGCTTCGCGTTCGCTGAGGGGCCCGCCGGTGGGCGCCGGCGCGGCCGGCTGCCCGGTCGTACGCAGGTCGTCGATCATCGTCGTGGTGAGGTCCGGATCATCAGGGGTGAGGAGCCGCATCCGGTCGGCCAGAGCCGTGAGCCGGCTGCCGGACAGGGTGACGAACGGCCGCCGGATCCCCTCGTGAGCGGCCAGGCGCACGGCGGCGGCGAACAGGTCCACCGCCCGGGTGGTACGACCGCGCGCGTCGGCGACGAGGGCCGCGACGATTCCGGCGGTCACCGTGGCGACGGACCCGTCGGCCGTGGAAGCGCCGACGGCGAGCAGCTCCTCGGCACGGCGCGGCTCACCTCGGTCGAGGGCTGCCCGGGCGAGGCAGACCCGGTGCGCCAGACCGGACGGCGTGCCGGTGGACAGGGCCGCGTAGCGTCGTTCGACCCGGTCGGGTGATCCCGCGGCGAGGTCGGCCTCGGCATCGAGCAGCAACACCCAACGGTCGAGTTCCGGCACCCGCATCCGTTCGTTGCGGTCCTGGTGCGCCTGGGCCAGCAGGGAGCGCGCCTGACCCGGTTGCCGGTGCGCCAGCGCCAATCGCGCCTGGACCAGGAGCGACACGATCCGTTGAGCGGCCTCCGGCTCGCTCTCGTGAGCACGCAGGCCGTGCCGGGCGGCCTCCGCCGCGGCGGCCGGCTCATGGCGTTCCAGATGCACGAGCGCCTGTGCGAAATGCGCCGCGACGGCCTGCACGGTGTAGCTCCACCCTCGGCGTTCGGCAAGCCGCCGGGCGTTGCCGGCGAGTTCGGCCGCCTCCCGGACCGACCCGTGCATCAACTCCAGCAGCGCCAGGTGACCGGTGGCGTTGACGTGGGCCAGCTCGACGCCGACCGCCTTGGTCGCGGCGGTTGCGGCACGCAGGTCCCGGGCGGCGCGACCGATGTCACCGGTCCACAACCGCGCCAGGCCCCGGCTGTTGAGGCCGATCGCCCGGTACTGCGCGGCCGCTGTGGCGTCGTGGAACGGAGACTCCGCCAGTGACGTGAGCGCCTCGGACTCCACCGCGACGACTGACGGCATGTCCCCGACGGCTCGATCCGCGGCCACCCGCAGGGCCATCAGCAGGACCTCGGCGGGATCCCGGCTCGCGGCCGGGAGCCCCCGCAGCAGCTCGCGGATCCGGGCGACGCGGGGCGGGATGGCCTCGTAGTCGCCGGAGTAGAACAGCAGCAGCACGTCGCCCGCCATCAACTCCGGCGTGGAGGTCATCACGTCGCGGGGAATCTGGCGGAGAATCCGGATCAGCGGCCCACGGTGAGCGGTGAGGAGGAGCGGCCCGGCCTGGCCGACCAGCAGCCGGCCGGCATACGGCCAGTCCTCGCCCCGGACCGCCTGCGTCAGGGCCTCGATCACCGAACCCCGGCCGGCGTACCAGCGTGCCGCGCGACGGTGCAGCTCGGCCACTCTGCCCGGCATCTCCAGCCGCAGCCGGTGGCGCAGCACGTCATGCAGCAGATGGTGGTACCGGAACCAGACGGGTTTGGGGCCCAGCCGAGTGACGAAGTCGTTGGCGTGTTCGAGATCCTCCAGCATGCGCTGCCCGTCACCGGCGCCGGTGATCGCGTTGACCAGGTCGGCGCACATCTGGTCGCAGACGCTGGACTCGAGCAGGAAGCGGCGTTGCCGCGGCGGGCGCCCGGCCAGGACCTCGTCGGTGAAGTACTCGTCGATGCCGCGGATGTCGCCGGCGAAGTCCGCGACGGAGCGGGTGCCGCCGTCACCGGTGAGGAAGGCCGCACCGAGGCGCAGACCCGCGACCCAGCCGGCGGTCCGGTGGAGCATCATGGACATCTCGTCGGGATTCAGGGCGAGCCCATGGCTGCTCAGCAGAGCCGTCGCCTCGTCCATGGTGAAGGCCAGATCCTCGGCCAGCACCTCGCCCACCTGCCCGGCCGCCTGCAGCCGGGACAGCGCCAGCGCGGGCGCCGTCCGGCTGACCAGGATGAACCGAAGCGGCGACGAATGCCGCAACAGGGCGTCCATCTCACCGAGCACCTGACGGTCGTCGACGAGATGGAAATCGTCGATCACCAGCACGGTCTGATCAGGAAGCCGGGTGAATCCGGCGAGGATCCGCTGACGGCGCTCCCGCTCGTCGCGCGGCACCGATCGCATCCCGGCCAGGGGACTGTCCTCGTTCAGGGCTCCGGTGGCCCGGAGCGCGGCCACCACATACGTCCAGAACCGCTGCGGGTCGTTGTCGTAGGTGTCCAGGCTGAGCCAGGCCACCGGAGTGCTCCTGCGGTGCGCCCAGGCGGACACGAGAACGGTCTTGCCCCAGCCGGCTCCGGCGCGGACGATGGTCAACTGCTTACCGGCGGCCCGGTCGAGGAGCTCGAGCAGGCGTGGCCGGGGGACGTCACCGTACGTCGCCACCGGACGAGCGATCTTGGTGACCGCCAGGGACATCAGCGCGGGGGCGGTCACCGGCCGGCCGTCGCCGGCATCCGCCGTGGCCCCCGTCGATCCCGCCGCGCTGCCGTGGCCCACATCGGCACGGTAATTGCTGTTCATCGACACCCGGCATCGCCTCACCCGCGGGTGTGACTGTCAGCCACACGCCCCGGCGCACGTGTTCACGTCGTCGTCGACGCGACCAGGCGCCAGCGAAACATGAAACCCGCGCGGCGGCAAACCTTCGACCCGTGATCTCCGGGACCAAGGTCCATCGACGACAGGGTGGCCTGCCCGCCGGGGCGGAGACGATGCCTTGACGTCTACCTGCGGCCTCTTCGGCCGTCGATCACCGCCACGCCGTGATCGTCACCGGCCACCGGCGTCTCCGGGACGGGCAGGGCCGGGTCGATCATCGTCATTCCGGCGACCGGGGCCCGGTCGAAGTGGGGCAGCAGCCCGGCCGCCTCGTCGAGCCCGACGGTCCGCTCGATCAGCCGCTGCGGGGCCAGCACGCCCCGCTCGATGATCGCCATCATGGCCGGATAGTCGGCGGCCGCCATGCCGTGGCTGCCGAGCACGTCGAGCTCCCAGCCGATCACCCGGGCCATCGGCACGCGCGGGTGGCCGTCGACCGGCGGCAGCAGCCCGATCTGCACGTGGCGGCCCCGGCGGCGCAGGCTGAGGATGGCGTCGGCGCAGGTCTGCTCGCTGCCGACGGCGTCCACCGCGACGTGGCCGCCACCTCCGGTCAGCGCGGCGACCGCGGCCGGGACACCGTCGCCGGCGAGCAGGGTGTGCTCGGCCCCGAGGTCCGCGGCGACGGCCAGCGCCCCCGGATTGCGGTCCACGGCGATCACCCGGGCGCCGAGGGCACGGGCGATCATCACGGCGCTCAGGCCGACCCCGCCGGACCCGATCACGGTGACCCACTCACCCTCGGTGACCCGCGCCCGTCCGGCCAGAGCACGGTACGCCGTGGCGAACCGGCATCCGAGACTCGCCGCCGCCGCGAAACCGACCGTCGCCGGAACGGCCACCAGGTTGGTGTCGGCGGCGTGCAGGGCGACGAACTCGGCGAACGATCCCCAGTGCGTGAACCCGGGCTGCTCCTGGTCCGGGCACACCTGTGCCTGCCCGGACCGGCACCACTCGCACCGGCCGCAGCCGCAGACGAACGGCACGGTCACCCGGTCGCCGACGGTCCAGCGGTCGACCCCGGCGCCCACCTCGGCGATCACACCGGCCAGCTCGTGGCCCGGCACGTGCGGCAAAGTGATCTCGTCGTGCCCGGCCCAGGCATGCCAGTCGCTGCGGCACAGCCCGGTGGCGGCCACCCGCACCACCACCCCACCGGGCGGGGCCACCGGGTCGGCCACCTCCCGCACCTCGGGCCGGCCCTGAATCGCATCGAAGATCACCGCACGCACCCGTACATCCTGTCAGGCCTTGAGCAGAGGTCAGAAACCGGCCGCAATGGACGGCAGGATGGGACTCATGACAGCGACGTGGAAGATCGAGCTCATCCCGGTGCCGGTGACCGACGTCGACCGGGCCAAGGCGTTCTACGAGAGCATCGGGTTCAACGCCGACCACGACCACACGGTCCACGAGGGGCTGCGGTTCGTGCAGCTGACCCCGCCCGGTTCGGCCTGCTCCATCGCGATCGGCGACGGCCTCACCGAGAAGACCCCGGGCACCCAGGAGATCCAGGTGGTCGTCGCCGACGCCGACGAGGCCCGCGAACACCTGCTGGACGCCGGCGTCGAGGCGAGCGAGGTCGACGAGCAGCCGTGGGGCCGTTTCGTCTACTTCCGCGACCCGGACGGCAACAGCTGGTCCCTGCAGGCGATCAAGCACCGCCCCCAAGGCTAGCGTGTGGAGTACGGGCGCGGATCGCACCCGAATTTCACACGCTGGGTTGGCGTGCTGGTGGTGGACCGAGGGTCGGCGAGAAGCGCTGGTCGATGCCGGTGTGTGGGGTATGGGTGCGGATCGCACCCGAATTTCACACGCTGGGTTGGCGTGCTGGTGGTGGACCGAAGGTCGGCGAGAAGCGCCGGTCGATGCCGGTGTGTGGGGTATGGGTGCGGATCGCACCCGAATTCCACACGCTGGTTTGGGCGTGCTGGTGGTGGACCGAGTTGTCGGCGAGAAGCGCCGGCCGGTGTTCGGTGTGTCGTCCCATGGCCGACTAGGTATACCTAGGCGCCCCGCGCACCTGTCCTAAGTACCCCTGAGCAGCGAAGATACGTACGGCGTTGCCGATGTGCCGGGCCTTCCCGCGACCGAGGATCGATGTATCGGAAGTCGACCGGAAGGAACGGACATGTTGCTGCACCCCGACATGATGCTGGATCTGGCGAACGCGCGGAACCGCGAGCTGATCGCCGAGGCCGACCGCGGCCGGCTGCTCCGCCGGGCCTGGTGGAGCCGGGCCCGGCGGGCCGCGAAAACCACACAGGTACGCGGACGCCCCACCGGTAACCTGGCGTCGTGCGAACGACCCGTGGCGGCGCCAGCCCGATGATGATCGGACGGGAGGGCGAGCTGCGCCGGTTGGCGCGGCTCGCCTGCTCACGTGAGCCGGCCGTCGTGATCATCGCGGGGGAGCCCGGCATCGGCAAGACCCGGCTCGTTCACGAGCTGCTCGACACCGTCCCGGCCGAGACGGTCGTGCTGGTCGGGCAGGCCGAGCCCGGCTCGCTCTCCCGGCCGTACGAGGTGCTGCTCGACGCCGTCGACGGCCGTCCGGGCGTCGACGGCGACCAGCTCACCGCCCTCACCGACCCGAGACGCAGCCCGGTCGAGCGGCTGCACGCCGGCCTCGCCGTCCTGGACCGGCTGATCGGCGACGCCCCGGCCGTCGTCGTCTTCGAGGACCTGCACTGGGCCGACTCGGAGAGCGCCGCCCTGTTCGAACGGATCGCCGACCAGCGCGGGCCGCGACTGGTCATCGGCACCTACCGGCCGGACGAGGTGACCGTCCGCCAGCCGGTCGCCGGCCTGCTCGCCCGGATGGAGCGGCGGCACGCCGTCACGTACGTCCGCCTCGATCGGCTGACCCCGTCGCAGACCGCCGCCATGCTCGCGGCCGCGACCGGAGCGCCCGCGCCGCTGCGCGCCGCGACGGCCCTGCACCAGCGCACCGGCGGCAACCCGTTCTTCCTCGAGGAGCTGTTGAGAGCCCTTCCGGGGTACGACGTGGAGGCGCTCGTCGAGCAGCCGCTGCCGTGGAGTCTCGCCGACGTGCTGCGCCGCCAGGTCGAGGATCTCGACCCGGTGCGCCTCCGCATCGTCGAGACGGCCACCGTGCTCGGCCACCGGATCCCGTTCGACCTGCTCGCCGACGTGACCGGCGCGAGCGAGGACGAGCTGATCACCGTCCTGCGCGAACTCGTCACCAGAGGGGTGCTGGTCGAGTCCGGTGAGGACGAGTTCGCGTTCCGGCACGCGCTGGTCCGCGAGGCCATCGGCGGGCGGATGCTCGGCCGCCAGCGGCGCCGGGTTCACGAGGCCGCGCTGGAGGTGCTGATGCGCGGCGGCGGCTCCGACCCGGCCATGGTGGCGCACCACGCCTGCGGCGCCGGCCGGTACGACGACATGATCGCGGCCGCCCGGAGCGGGGCCGCTCTCTACCTGTCCATCGGGTCCGCCTACCAGGCGCTGCAACTGGCCGAGATGGGGCTCGACGAGGTGGCCGACGACCCGGAGCTGCTGGCCTCGGCGGCACGGGCCGCGTGGCTGGCCGGGCTGCTCGACGACGCCCTGCGGTACGGGCGTCGCTGGCGGGACCTGGCGCCCAGCACCACCGACCGGGCCGAGGCCCTCTACCTGCTGGTCCGGGCCGCCTGGGAGTCCCGGGAGCACGAGGAGATGCGCGCTCTCACGTACGCCATCGAGGCTTTGATCGCCGAACTGCCGCCGGGCGCGGCACAGGCGCGGGCCATGACGGCGATCGCGCAGTCCGCCTATCTGCGTGACGATCTCGACGCCGCGATGCTCTGGGCGGACCGCGCGCTGGCGCTCGCCGACGAGTTCGGCCTGCCGGCCGTCCGGCGGGCCGCCCTGCTGGAGAAGGGCTCGACGCTGATCGAGCGCCCGCACACCGCCGCCGACGGCCGGAGGATTCTGCACGCCCTCGTCGACGAGGCCGAGAAAGCCGGCGAGTGGGTGCTCGCCGCCCGCGCCCTGCACACCCTCGTGCACGGCGAGCCACCCACCTCGCCGGTCGAATACGCCGAGATGCTGGAACGGGCCCGGGTCGACGCCGAACGCGCCGGATTCGAGTCGCTCGCGGTGGCCGCCTACTTCCAGGGCCGGGCCCGGCTGGCCGTCCGGTCCGGTGACCTGCGCGCCGCCATCGCGGCCCTGGAGGAGGGCCGCGACCAGGATCGCGGCTACCGGCGGCGGGGCCGCTGGGCCGACTACCACGGCGTCTTCCTGGCCGGCCTCTACCTGGAGGCCGGGGAACTGGACCGGGTCGAGCGATTGATCGCCGACCTGGCGGCGCTGCCCAACAACCCGCCCACCGTGATCCCCGGCCTGGAGTTCCACCTGGCCTGCCGCCGCGGCGACCTGGCCCGTGCCGAGACCGCGCTCGCCGGCCTCTACACCGCGCTCGCCGCCCAGACCTGGCGCAACGGCGAACAGGCGCATGATCTGGTGTCCGCCGCCCTGGAGCTCGGGCTGCCGTTGCCGAAACTCGACGAGATGGCGGTCGCGCTGCTCGACGCCGACGTGTGGGACGCCTACCGCACCCTCGTCGACGCCCAGCTGTCGGCGGCGCACGGACGGCACGCCGAGGCGCTCGCCGCATTCGAGACCATCACCGAGGCACACGTGCTGGGGCCCGCCGCCCGCGGCACGGTCCGGTTGTCGGCGGCACACTGCCTTCTCGCGCTGGGCCGTCCCGCCGAGGCCGCCGCCCAGGTGACCGCGGCCGCGCCGCTGCTGGCCGGGTGGGGTGGCTGGCGGGTGGCGCAGCTCGCGCGGATCCGCGCCCAGCTGGGCATGGACCCGGACGGCGCGGCGCCCGCCCCGGCGCTGACCCCACGCGAACGCGAGGTGGCGGTCCTGATCAGCGACGGCCTCACCAACGCGGAGCTGGCCCGCCGGCTGTTCATCTCGCCGAAGACGGCGGCCGTTCACGTGTCCAACATCCTCCGCAAGCTGGGCGTCGCCTCCCGCACCGAAGTCGCCGGCCTGGTCGGCCGCCGCCCGTAGCGTCCCGGCTCGATCGGCCGATGTGGCACGATCTGTCGTCCACAGCGGGCGAGTGCGCCCGGGCGGCCACCGATAGCATGCCCCGATGAATGGCTTGGGCCTGTTTCTGGTGGGTGTGGGCGCGGGGCTGGCCGGCGGGGCGATGGCCGGGCCGGGGGCGTTGACGGCGGCCGCCGTCCCCGTACTGGTGGGGATGGCCCTGTTGATCCTGAAGGGCCGCTCGGAGCCCGAGGGGACGCGGCCGGGCCCGGTCCTCTCCGGTCTCGGCACCCGCGTCCACGACATCCTGCGACTGGCCGAGGATCAGGCCGCCGACCACGTCGCGGAGGCCAGGAGGCAGGCCGACCGGATCGTCGCCGACGCCCGGGCGAAAGCGCGCCGCATCCACCCGGAATGACGCATGGCCGGCCGTCGGCAGCCGGTGGGATCGTCGCCGAGGTGGAAGCCAGACGTATCGACCCGGATTGAACGTGGTTGGATGTGGGCGTGACGATCACGGTTGGTGAGGCGCCCGAGAAGGAGCGCTTCGAGGCGCGCGACGAGTCCGGCGAGCTTGCCGGGGTGCTCACCTATCAGGTGACCGGAAACATCATCGTCTACACGCACACCGAGGTCGATCCCCGCTTCGAGGGGCAGGGCGTCGGTTCGGCCCTGGCACGCGCCGCGATGGACGATGCCCGCGCCCGCAACCGCACGGTGGTCCCCATGTGCCCCTATCTCGGGGAGTGGCTGGACAAGCACAAGGAGTACGACAAGATCGTGGCCCGGTCCCACCGGCGGGTCAAATAGCCACCGGCGTCCCTCCGCCGGATCCTGGCCGGCCGTGCGATCGCAGCCGTCCACGCATCGAACCCGGAAGCCGCCGGCGGACGCGCCGGGCTCGTCCCCGTCCCGATGACGCAGCGAGGTCCCGTTGTTCGAACCCTTCCTCTACCGGCAGCAGCGGGAGCAGACGATGGCGGAGAGAGGGTGGGGTGTCGTCGAACAGGTCCCCGACGCGGGCGACCAGATGGCGCCGCACTCGTACACCGTGGGCCTTACCCTCCGGGACCGGCCCGAACTGTTGAGCACCTCGCCGGCTGGGCATGCCGGGGAGGTGCTCGCCGAACTGGGCCGCCGCGTCTACGACGAGGGGAAGCGGTTCACCGACGGCGAGCGGATCACCGACCTGCCGTCCGGGCAGGTGACCGTCCGGGACGCGGCCGCAGCCGTGGGGCGGGCGCCCTCGGTGGCCCACGACCTGTACGGCGCGGACCGGGTCCGGGTGCAGCAGGTGGTGTTCCCCGGCGATCAGGACCTGCTGCCCCGCCCCGGCGACGTGTCGTTCCCGCACCTGGCGCCGCCGATCTCGCCGCCGGTGCCGATCAGCCCGCCCGTCTCGCCCCACGACGAGCCGGTGTTCCGGTTGCCGCGCCCGGTCGTCCCCGATGATCGGCCGCGTATGCCGGGCCCGGACGGCTGGCCCGGCATGTGATGCCGCGGCGGCCTACCGGTCCGGGTCGGGGGAACTCTGGAGCCGGGGCGTCAGCTCCGCTTCCGGGATCGGGCCGCCGTGCTCACCGACCCGGGCGATCAGCGCGCGGGCCCAGGCGGTCAGATCGGTGACGGCCACACCGTGCGGGGCGACCTCCGCGTACGGCTCGATGCGATCGGCGGCGCGAGTGAGCAGCCGGACCCCGCCGACCGCGTTGCCCCGCCGCAGGTGAGTGATGCCGACGGCCAGTTGCGCCAGGCCCTTCCACAGCTCACGGTTGTCGTCGTCGCAGCTCTTCCAGGCGGTCTCCAGCACCTCGTGGGCGTGGAACGGCCGCCCGGCGTCGAGCAGCCGCTGCGCCTCCCGCAGTGACTCGTCCGGCGGCAGCACCAGATCCTCCGGTGTGGTCGGCACCCCGGTCAGGCCGCGCGGCAGCGGCCGGCCGAGCCCGTCACGTGGGCGGTTGTTGCGCGCCCGCCCGGACTCGTCACGATCACGCGGCACAGGCATTCCGGAGGTCATTTCTCCATGGTGCACGGCCCGCCGCCCGCGACGGCCGGAACCCCCGGCACCGAGTGACCGTACCGGGCCGCGTCGCCCGCGAACTGCTGCGTGCCGTCAGCGGTTAGCTCGTCGCTCAGCCGGTTCGGTGGGGCTTGGCGCCCTTCCTGTGACGGGTCGTTGATGCGCCTGGCCGGTGACCAGGATGAGTCCGACGTCGTGGTGGACAGCGGGTTGCCGGTCACGGGAGCCGGGCGGCGTCCGGGACCGGGCCGGCGCGTGGACCAGACGACCATCCGCCGCCCGCATCGATCGCATCCGCCCTTTTCCGTCGCGACCGCCACGGCGGGCATCGATAGGCGCCAGATGCGCCCCGCCGAACCCTGTGAATGCGCGGATCTGCCGGTGATCGGACAGCCGTCCATGACTGTCCGATCACCGGCCACCGCAGGAAGGGGCCGTTCAACCCGCCCAAGATCTACCGAAAAGCGTCGATGTTGCGCGCGGCCCATGCAGTGAAGGGGCGTGGTGATCGGCCCAGAACCTCCGACACGTCCGGGCTGATCCGCTGTTCTCGTGCGGTCGGCGTGCCAAGGATCGCGAGCGTGCCCTCGACGACGGGTGGTGGCATGTACCGCAGCATCTGTTCATGGGCTTGCTCGGGGGTTTGCTCGATGAAGCGGATGGGCTCGCCGAGCGCGGCGGCAAGATCAGTAACCCGTTCCCGTGGTGTGCTCAGCATCGGACCGGTCAGCTCATACGTGCGTCCGTTGTGAGCGCCGTCGCGCAGCGCGGCGGCGGCCACCTCGGCGATGTCGTCCGGGTCGACCACGGGCAGGCCGACGTCGCCGAATGGCGCGGTCACCGTACGACTGGCCCGGATCGGCTCGGCCCACGTGAGGGCGTTGGAGGAGAAGCCGCCGGGCCGCAGGATCGTCCAGCCGAGACCGGACCGGCGTACGAGGTCCTCGATGGCGTGCAGGGGTGCGTGTGACGTCGCCCCCGGCCTGGTGTGTACTGCTTGCGAGGATTGCAGCACGATGCGTTTCACGTCGGCGGCCGCAGCGACCCGCAGGATTTCGGGCATGTCGAGGTGCGCTCCGGCGCCCTCCACGAGCAGGAAGACCGCTTCCGCGCCGACGAACGCTGGACGAAGGGTCTCCGGCTGTGCAAGGTCCGCGAGATGGTGGCGAACCCTGCTGGGCATGACATGGCGGCGTCGTCCACGAGACACCGCCGTCACCTCTGCGCCCGACGCCGCAAGGATCGACACCAGCGTCCGGCCGACATTTCCGGTGGCGCCTGTCACCACGAACATGTTCGTCTCTCCAGTTCAGCCGCGTCGTTCGCGCGGTTGAAGCTGACGTTAGTGGCGCCGGTATAGTAGGTACCTACAGGATAGTAATGGCGTTGTGATGGAGGACACGTGGACCGATCCGCGGACCCCGAGCTGGCGTGCCCGGTCGCGCCGGTCGTCGATGTCGTGTTCAGCCGATGGACCACGCCCATCCTCTGGGCTCTTCACGAGTACGGTCGGCAGCGATTCGGGGAGCTCGAGCGCCGGCTGACCAGCATCACGCCGAAGGTGCTCACCCAGCGGCTACGCCAACTCGAACGCGACGGGCTGGTGGCCCGCACCTACCACGCCGAGATGCCACCCCGTGTCGAGTACGAGATCACCGAGCTGGGCGCCAGCCTCGGTCCGATCTTCGCCCATCTGGTCACCTGGGCCGACGCTCACCTCGAAGACGTGGAGCAAGCCCGTCGTGCCTACGACGCAGCGCGATGAGACCGACCCCGCCGGATCATGCCGGTTGCGGAACGGCTCCACTGCTGCGGCTTCGGCCGGTGTCCGACCACCCGCACGACTCAGCGGCTGCCGACGTCCGCATCTGCCGCAGATGACGCCCGCTTGTCCTCATCGCCGCCCGCGCCCAGCGCGCGGGTCCCGGCCCCGAGCACGCGCCTGACACCGCTCATGCCGCGAGCGTAGAAGCGGACCCAACTCGATCTTGGAGTCTTGGACACGGTCAGCATCGTGTCGGCGAGCCGCAGCCGTTCGCAGTGGACCAGCCGATCGGAACCGGGCAGGCCGGGGCATCCGGCGGCGTGCCGGTCGACGCAGTCGATGCCGATGTCGATACAAAGCCTTGACCTGGCCGACCGCCGGACCGGAGGCTGCAGACACAGGGTCGGAGGTGAGATGCGGGACTTCGAGGTCGTCACCATGGGACGTGTCGGTGTCGACATCTACCCGTTGCAGACCGGCGTCGGCCTGGAGGATGTCACCTCGTTCGGCAAGTTCCTCGGCGGCAGCGCGACGAACGTGGCGGTCGCCGCGGCCCGTCACGGCCGCCGGACCGCGGTGATCACCCGCGTCGGGCAGGACCCGTTCGGCAGGTACGTGCGCCGCACCCTGGCGGAACTCGGCGTGGACCACCGGTTCGTCGCCACGGTTCCCGGCCTGCCGACGCCGGTGACGTTCTGCGAGATCTTCCCACCGGACGACTTCCCGCTCTACTTCTACCGCCTGCCGACCGCGCCCGACCTGATGATCGAGCCCGCCGAGCTGGACCTGGCGGCGATCGGTGCGGCGGGCGTGTTCTGGTGCACGGTCACCGGCCTCTCCCGGGAGCCGAGCCGGTCCGCGCACCACACCGCCTGGCGGGCCCGCGGACGCCGCCCGTCGACCGTGCTGGATCTGGACTACCGGCCGATGTTCTGGGACTCGCCGGAGACCGCCCGGGCCGCGGTCCGCGAAGCGCTGCCGCACGTCAGCGTGGCGGTCGGCAACCTCACCGAATGCGCGATCGCCGTGGGTGAGGACGATCCGGACGCGGCCGCCGCCGCGTTGCTCGGCGCCGGTGTGTCACTCGCCGTCGTCAAGCTGGGCCCCGGCGGGGTCCTGGCCAAAACCGAAGATCATGTGGTACGCGTACCGCCCGCCGAAGTGGACGTGGTGAACGGCCTGGGCGCCGGCGACGGTTTCGGCGGCGCGCTGTGTCACGGCCTGCTGGCGGGCTGGCCGCTGGACCGGATGATCCGGTTCGCCAACGCGGCCGGCGCGATCGTGGCGGGCCGCCTGGAGTGTTCCACCGCCATGCCGACGACCGCCGAGGTGGAGCTGGCACTGGAGTCCGGCCGTGTGTGACGGCGTGGCCGGGCCGGGGGCGCGACAACCCATTCCGGCTCTGTGTGACGGCGTGGCCGGGCCGGGGGCGCGACAACCCATTCCGGCTCTGTGTGACGGCGTGGCCCGGCCGGGGGCGCGACGGCCCGTGCCGGCCGGGGCGACGGACACCGGCGGCATCCGGCTCGCCGGCGCACGCTGGTTCGGGCGGCGCACGGGCAGTATCGGTACGGCGGGCGCGACCACTTTTGAGGAGACGTTTCGATGAGCTTCGCGGACCGTATCGGCGGGGCGCCGATCTCCTGGGGTGTGTGCGAGGCGCCCGGCTGGGGCTACGAGTTGTTCGCCGACCGGGTGCTCGCCGAGATGGCCGGGCTCGGGCTGCGGGCCACCGAGCTGGGCCCGACCGGCTATCTGGGCAAGACGTCGGCGGACGTCCGGGCGGTGCTGGACCGGCACGGGCTGCGGCTGATCGGCGGCTTCCTGCCCGTACCCATGCATGTCTGCTCGGAGGCCGATCTGCGCGAGGCGGCGACGGCGATGGACACGCTGGCCGCCGCGGGCGCCGAAGTGGTGGTGCTGGCCGCGCGGTCCGGTGACGGCGGCTACGACCGCAAGGTCCGGTTGGACGACGGCGAGTGGCGACGGCTGTTCGCCACCTTGGACACGTTGCGGGAGATGGCCGGCGACCATGGCCTGCGGCCCAGCCTGCACCCGCACGTCGGCACCGCGGTCGAGGACCGGGAGTCGGTGCTGCGGCTGCTCGACGGCAGCGACATGCCGATCTGCCTGGACACCGGTCACCTGCTGATCGGCGGCATGCGGCCGGCTGAGCTGCTGGAGCGGGCGGCCGGCCGGATCACCCACGTCCACCTGAAGGACGTCGATCTCGCGGTGGCGGCCAGTGTGCGCGACGGCAGCCGCAGCTACATGGACGGGGTCAAAGCCGGCCTGTACACGCCGCTCGGCGCCGGTGACGCCGATGTCGCCGGGATCGTCGCCGGGCTGGAAGCCGCCGGATACAGCGGCTGGTACGTGCTGGAACAGGACTGCGCCCTGGCCGGCCCGCCCGCCGCGGGCACCGGGCCGGCCGGCGACGTGCGCCGCAGCCTCGAGTTCCTGACGGGGGTGGCGCGGTGACGACGATGCTCCGGCCAGGGCAGACGCCCGCCGGGACGGGCGGGCCGACGGTGACGCGGATCGGGGTCATCGGCACCGGCGTCATGGGCGCCGACCACGCCCGGCTGCTCACCGGGGCGGTGTCCGGCGCCCGGGTCGGCGGCGTCTTCGACACCGACGGCGCCCGGGCTCGCGGGGTGGCGACGGCCAGTGGCGGGGCCCGGGTGTTCGCCGACCCGTACGCGCTGATCACCGACGACGGCATCGACGCCGTGCTGGTCGCCTCGTCGGACGCCACCCACGAGGACTACGTTCTCGCGTGCGTGGCGGCCGGGAAGCCGGTGCTGTGCGAGAAACCGCTCGCCCCGAGCGCCGCCGCCTGTGCCCGGATCGTCGAGGCGGAGGCCGGGCACGGCAGCCGGCTCATCACGGTGGGTTTCATGCGGCGGTTCGACCCCGGCTACACCGACATGCGGCGGCTGCTCGCGGCGGGGGAGATCGGCGCCCCGCTGATGCTGCACAACGTGCACCGCAATCCGGCTGCGGTGCCCGGCCTGCCCGGCTCGGCGCTGATCACCAACTCGGCGGTGCACGAACTGGACATCGTGCGCTGGCTGTTCGGTGAGGAGATCGTCGAGGTGGCCGTGCACACCCCGAGGGCGAGCGCGCAGGCGGGCGGCACCCGGGATCCGCAGCTGCTGGTGTTGCGGACCGAGTCCGGGGTGCTCGCCGACGTGGAGATCTTCGTCAACGCCCGGTACGGCTACGAGGTCCGCTGTGAGCTCGTCGGCGAGGCGGGCACGGTCACCGTGGACGCGCCGCCGCCGACGTCGCTGCGCCGGGGCGGACTGAACGCGCGGACGCTGCCGGGGGACTGGCGGCCCCGGTTCGCCGAGGCGTACCGGCTGGAGCTGCAGGACTGGATCGACGGGGCGGGCGCCGGTGCGACGGCCTGGGACGGTTTCGCGGCGACCGTCGTGGCGGAGTCCTGTGTCGCGGCCCTGGCCAGCGGGCAGCGGCACCCGGTCGCGCTGCCCCCGATGCCCGCTCTCTACCGCGGGTGAGCGGGCGTACGAAAAATCTCGGGTGGTGATGTCGAGAATCGGTGAGCGGCTCCGTCCCCGGGTCGAACGCCGACCAGAATGGGTCGCAACCGGCATCGAGGAGAGCCACCATGGCCAAGTACCTGCTGCTCAAGCACTACCGTGGCGCCCCGTCCGCGGTCAACGACGTGCCGATGGACAAGTGGACGCCGGAGGAGATCTCCGCCCACATCAAGTACATGAACGACTTCGCCGATCGGCTGGTGCAGTCCGGTGAGTTCGTCGACGGGCAAGCGCTCGCCCCGGAGGGCTCCTGGGTGCGCTACGACGGCGAGGGCCGCCCGCCGGTCACCGACGGGCCGTTCGCCGAGACCAAGGACCTGATCGCCGGCTGGATGATCATCGACGTGGACAGCCATGAGCGTGCCGTCGAGCTGGCCGGGCAGCTGTCGGCCGCCCCCGGCAAGGACGGCAGGCCGATCCACGAGTGGCTGGAGCTGCGCCCGTTCCTGCACATGCCGCCGACGATCAGCGAATGACGGCTGAGGAACTCCTGCGGAGCCTCACGCCGAACGTGCTCGGCATCCTCGTCCGCCGCGGAGCAGACTTCGCGGCGGCCGAGGACGCCGTCCAGGAGGCGCTTATCGAAGCGCTGCGGGTGTGGCCGGCCGATCCGCCGCGCGATCCGAAGGGCTGGCTGGTCACGGTCGCCTGGCGGCGGTTCCTCGACGCGGCCCGGTCCGACGCGGCCCGCCGCCGCCGGGAGGAGATCGCCGAGGTGCAGCCGCCGCCGGGGCCGGTGCCGGAGGCCGACGACACACTGCGGCTCTACTTCCTGTGCGCGCACCCGTCGCTCACCCCGGCGTCGGCGGTGGCGCTCACGCTGCGGGCCGTCGGCGGGTTGACGACCCGGCAGATCGCCGAGGCGTACCTGGTGCCGGAGGCGACCATGGCGCAGCGGATCAGCCGCGCCAAGAAGACGGTGTCCGGGGTGCGCTTCGACCAGCCCGGTGACGTGGCGACCGTGCTGCGGGTGCTCTACCTGGTGTTCAACGAGGGTTACACCGGTGACGTCGACCTGGCCGCCGAGGCGATCCGGCTCACCCGGCAGCTCGCCGCCGCCATCGATCACCCCGAGGTGTACGGGCTGCTCGCACTCATGCTGCTTCATCACGCCCGGCGCGCTGCCCGTACCGATGCCGACGGTGGTCTCGTCCCGCTGGCCGGGCAGGACCGCACACGCTGGGACACCGCACTGATCGCCGAAGGCGTGGTGATCCTCCAAGCGGCGCTGGCGCGTGACCGCCTGGGCGAGTTCCAGGCGCAGGCGGCGATCGCGGCCCTGCACGCCGACGCGCCGGCCGCCGCGGAGACCGACTGGGTGCAGATCGTCGAGTGGTACGACGAGTTGCTGGCCCTCACCGACAGCCCGGTGGTGCGGCTGAACCGGGCCGTCGCGGTCGGCGAGGCGGACGGCGCCCGGGCCGGCCTGGCCGCTCTCGCGGACCTGGATCAAACCCTTCCCCGGTACGCCGCGGTCGCCGCCTACCTGCACGAACGTGACGGCGATAAGAGACGGGCGGCCCGGCTGTACGCGGAGGCCGCCGGCCGGGCGACGAACCTGGCCGAACGTGACCACCTGACCCGCCAGGCCGCCCGTCTCAACCGTCAGCTGTGACGGGTCGCCGCCTCCTCGACCGGGAGCGCGGCGACGTACCGCTGCATGAAGGCGTTGAAGCCGTCGACGTCGGCCTGCTCGGGTTCGGCGGTGTCCAGCCGCGCATCGGCGAAGACCACGTCGTTGAGGAACGAGTCGAGGCTCTGGCCGGGCTGTTTGCCGGTGAGGAAGGCGGCCAGGACCGCGATGCCCCAGGCACCGCCCTCGGAGGCGGAGTCGCCGACCGAGACCGGGGTGTCGATCGCGGCGGCGAGCAGCCGCTGCGCCACGCCCTCGGTCTTGAACAGGCCGCCGTGCGCGAACATCCGGTCCAGCCGCACCGACTCGGCCTTCTGCAGCACGTCCATGCCGAGGCGCAGGGTGGCCAGCGCCGAGTACAGCTGGGTCCGCATGAAGGTGGCCAGGTTCAGGCTGCTGCCCGGCTCGCGCAGGAACAGCGGCCGGCCCTCGTGCAGCTTGGTGATCGGCTCACCGGACAGGTAGTTGAACGCCATCAGGCCGCCGCCGTCCGGGGCGCCGTCGAGCGCGGCCTTGAACAGCGTCTCGAAGACCGTGTTGCTGTCCGCCTTCGCCCCGAGCGCGGTGGCGAACTCGGCGAACAGGCCGGCCCACGAGTTCAGCTCGCTGGCGCCGTTGTTGCAGTGCACCATCGCCACCAGGTCCCCGGCCGGGGTGGTGACCAGGTCGATCTCCGAGTGCCGGCGGCTCAGCTCGCCGTCCAGCACGATCATGGCGAAGATGCTGGTGCCGGCGCTGATGTTGCCGGTGCGGCGGGCCACCGAGTTGGTGGCGACCATGCCGGTGCCGGCGTCGCCCTCCGGCGGGCACATGGCGGCGCCCGGCTGGAGCGTGCCGGACGGGTCGAGCAGCCGCGCGCCCTCCTCGGTCAGCGAACCGGCCGCCTCGCCCGCGGGCAGCACGGCCGGCAGCAGCTCGGCCAGCTTCAGCGGCACCCGGCCGGCGGCCAGCTCGTCGAACTGGCCCAGCATGCGGGCGTCGTAGCCGCCGGTGCTGATGTCGATCGGGAACATGCCGGAGGCGTCGCCGACACCGAGCACCTGACGGCCGCTGAGCTTCCAGTGCACGTAACCGGCGAGGGTGGTGAGGTGGGCGAGCCGGCCGAGGTGCTCCTCGCCGTTGAGGACCGCCTGGTAGAGGTGGGCGATGCTCCAGCGGTGCGGGATGTTGTAGCCGAACAGCTCGCTGAGCTGCTCGGAGGCGTCACCGGTGTTGGTGTTGCGCCAGGTGCGGAACGGGGTGAGCAGCTCGCCGTCGCCGTCGAAGGCCAGGTAGCCGTGCATCATCGCGGACACGCCGAGGGCGCCCACGGTGCGCAGCTCGGTGCCGTGTTTGGCGCGCACGTCCTGAGCCAGGGCGGCGAAGCAGCCCCGCAGCCCCTCCCACACCGCTTCGAGGGAGTAGGTCCAGGTCCGGTCGACGAACTGGTTCTCCCAGTCGTGGCTGCCGACCGCGATCGCCGTGTGGTCCGGGCCGGTCAGCACCGCCTTGATGCGGGTCGATCCCAGCTCGATGCCGAGGGCGGTCCGCCCCTGGTCGATCGCCTCGCGCAAGTCAGCCATCGTGAAAGAGTCCTTCCGTACGTGTTTCCGACCTTCGCCCGACAGGGACACTACGCCCTGTCGGGTACACCCGGGCCGGGTGATCCACTGTCCGGGGATGAGATCAGCGGCCTGCCCGGGTGGTGACCGTTTTCTCCCAGATCAGGCGGACCGCGGGCAGCACCTCGGACACCGCCGGAATGGCCGGGCCGGGCTCACGGACGCCGACCGTGAGGGCCGGGGCGGACCGTTCCAGCGTGCCGGCCATCCGGTCGATGTCGGTCATGATCGAACCGGTGAGGACCAGGACCCCGGTGTCGTCGATCTCGGTGCGGACCTTGCGGAGCGTCTGCCGACGGGTCTCGCGCAGCTCGTCCAGGACGTCGCCGAGCTTGTCGGCGTCGCTGGCGTGCGCCTCGAACGCCTCCGACGCGGCGGTCAGCACCGGGCCGATCTGCCGGGGGACGTCGGGGGTGTGCGGGGTGGCGGCCGCGTCGAACATCGACCGGGCCACCGAGTTGACCTGGTGCACGCCGTGCTCCAGGGCCCGCACCGTCTCGTCCAGCGGGGCGACCTTGGCGACCGGCGTGGTCAGTGACCAGCGGGCCTGCCTGGTCAGCTCGTCGACCGCGGCGACCGCCTCCTCGAGGTCCTCGTCGAGCTCCCGGGACCGGGCCAGCCACTGCTCGGCCTGCTCCCGGTCGTACCCGTCGTGGACGCCGTCGCCGAGCTTGCGCAGCAGGCGGGCGATCTCGGCCGACAGGTGGGTCACCTTGAGGCGGGCGCGCTCCCGCGGGGTCACGCCGCCGACCAGCGGCGACAGGATCACGCCGACGACGATGCCGAGCACCGTGGCGGCGACCCGCTCCCACACGAACGCCTCGGTGACCGCGGTGCCGCCGACCAGGACGCCCAGGGAGGTGAGCGGAACGGCCACCGAGCCGTCGCCGAGGCGCAGCACCCGGCCGACGGCCAGGCCGAGCCCGGCGATCACCGCGATCGACCACGAGCTCACGCCGAACGCGCCCCAGGCCACCACCGCGACGGCGATTCCGGCGACCGTGCCGACCAGCCGCTGAGCGCCCTCACGCAGCGACGCGTGCGAGCTCATCTGCACCGACAGGGTGGCGGAGATCGCGGCGGTGACCGGGCCGACCAGGTGCAGGGTGTCGGCGGCGGTCCAGGCGATCTCGGCGGCGACGGCGGTCACCAGGATCGAGCGGACGGTGTCCGCCTCGACCCGGTCGCGCCAGCGGCGGGCCAGGCGGCGCAGCGGTGCGGGCAGGTGCGGTCGCACCCACTCGACGGCGGCTTCGCAGGCTCCCTCGACGACGGGGCGGACGGTGCGGCGCAGCAGGGTCGCCACCACGGCGCAGAGCGCGAGGCCGGCGACGACGAGAGTGATCGGATCAACGGAGGTGGCGAGCGAGAGGAGCAAGATACGGCTTTCTCTTCCACGATCGGGTTCGTCAAGAAACCTATCGGCGTCCCGAAGAACAAATGGTGGAAACAGGTCCAATGTGACGACCGTCGCTCACTCTCGGTGAGCAGCGGCCTCGCCGGGGCCGTACGACGTGTCAGTCGCCGGTGTCCAGTCGCAGGATCTGGGTGATGCCGGGCTGATCGGGGTCGTCGGTGATGTCGCGGCCGTCCAGCCAGCAGCCGATGACGTGGGCGAGCTCGCCGGGATGGCTGAAGTTCATCGCGTGGGCCGCGCCGTCGATGACCGCGATCGTCACCTGTGGCGGCGCGAGCCGGCCTACCTCGCGCACCCGCCACAGTGGCGGCATCAGCGGATCACGCGACCCGAGGACCGCGAGGGTGGGCACCGGGGTGCGCAGAATGCGTTCGAGTGACGGGAACCGCATCAGCTCGCTGAACAGTTGCAGCGCGTTCAGCGGCCCGAAACGCAGATAGTCCGGCAGCGCGACGCGGACCATCGCCGGGCTCTCCCGCACGGCGTCACGCGCCAGCTGGCCCAGGGCGCGCAGAAGCGGCTGGTTGTGCATGCCTCCGGCCGGTGAGGCGAGCACGATGCCAGCCACCCGCTCGGGGGCGCTGTGCGCGACCTCCAGGCAGACCGGTGCGCCCATCGAGTTGCCCACCAGGGTCGCCCGGGGCAGGCCGAGCTCGTCGAGCAGCTCCAGCAGCGTCCACGCCAGCGACGAGATGCCGAGGACGTGCCCCCACCCCTTGCTGCGGCCGTAGCCGGGCAGGTCGGGCACCAGGCTGGTGGCCCGGTGGGCGAGCGCCTCCGCGGTCGGCATCAGATAGCTTCCGGACACCGCGAAACCATGCACGTGCACGAGTGGGGTCGTGCCCGGAACCTCCGGCCCGAGGCGCACGAAGACGCGCCGTCCATGCAGCGTGACGTACTGCTCGCGCCAGCCCGGCGCCGTCACGTGCCGCGCCCGGGAGGCGAGCCGCGGCGTCTGCTTCGGGTCATCCCGCGATGGTGTCAGGTGGGCCGGCCGGCTGAAATCATCCGCGGTGGGTGAACGGCCGAGGGGCGCGGTGGTCAGCCGGCCAGGCACCCGTCCGGCAACAGGAACCAGCGCAGCTTCTCGAAAGCCGGGGGCAGATCCAGGCGTACGCCGTCGGCGGGCACCGGACGGCCGGCCAGGATCCGCTCGGCCTCCGCCAGATAGCCGGCCAGCGCGTCCTCGCCGGCGCGGGCCGACGGCGCCGGCGGGGTGGTGACCGTGCCGTCCGCCTCCAGCCGCAGGTCGGCCAGCCGCACCCGGCCGGGCGTGTGACCGGCATGGGCCCACCGGGCGGTCCGCGGATCGAACCGGTACTCCGGCAGCAGCCGGGCCCCGTGCCGGGCGATCAGCAGCACCGCGTCGATCAGGTAGTCGGCGACCGTGCCGGAGATGAAGTAGTTGAGGTTGAGCCGGCTCCAGCCCGGCTTGATGCCCTCCCAACCGTCCACGATCTCCCCGCGGAACTCCCGGGAGTGCGCCTCGTCGATGCCGAGCAGCCGGTGCCCGTACGGTCCGGCGCACGAGCATCCGCTGCGCGCCTGGATCCCGAAGAGGTCGTTGAGCAGCGCCGCCACGTAGTTGTGATGCAGGTACCGGTCACCGGCGCGGATCTGGAACGACACGATCGACAGCCGCCGGGCGTCCAGGTCGCCGAGGATCTCGATGGCGCTCTCCGCCGCCCACCGGGCGCGGGCCCGCTGCCACAGGGCGTGCTCGCGCCGCTCGATGAGGTCCGCGCCGACCGTCTCCTTCACGGCGAACACCAGCCCGGCCCGGATCGACTCGACGATCGCCGGGGTGCCGCCCTCCTCCCGGGCCACCGGGTCGGTGAGGTAGCGGTGGCCGGCCGGATCGACGTACGCCACGGTGCCGCCACCGGGGACGACCGGCACCCGGTTGGTCATCAGCCGGCGGTGCACGACCAGCACGCCCGGGGTCTGCGGCCCGCCGGGGAACTTGTGCGGAGACAGCACGACCGCGTCCTTGCCGGCCATCGAGATCGGCACGTACGGGCCGGCGGCGGCGTAGTCCCACACCGACACGGCGCCGTGTTCGTGCAGCAGCCGGGACACCGCCTCGGTGTCGGTGAGGATGCCGGTCACGTTGGAGGCGGCCGAGAAACTGCCGATGCGCAGCGGCCGGCCGGCGTAGGCGAGCAGGGCCTCCCGCAGGACGGCCAGGTCGACGTGGCCGGTGTGGTCGGAGTCGATCTCGATGACGTCGGCGATGGACTCGCGCCAGGGCAGTTCGTTGGAGTGGTGCTCGTACGGGCCTACGAAGACGACCGGCCGTTGTTCCGCCGGAATGTGGGCGCTCAGCGCGTACCGGTCGTCGAGGTTCTCCGGCAGACGGAGGCCGAGCGCGCCGACCAGCTTGGCCACCGCGGACGTCGCGCCGGAACCGCAGAAGATCACCACGTGGTCGGGGGTGGCTCCGACGGCGCGGTGGATGATCCGGCGGGCCTCCTCGCGCAGCGCCCCGGTCTGCGCGCCGGTCGCGGACACCTCGGTGTGCGTGTTCGCGTAGCGGGCCAGCACGTGATCGCGCAGGAAGTCCTCGATGAAGTCGAGCGACTGGCCGGAGGCCGTGTAGTCGGCGTAGGTGATCCGGCGTGGCCCGAACGGCCCGTCGAGCACCTGTCCGGCGCCGATCAGCCCGTCGCGGATGCGCTGCAACATGTCCATGGCGCCGTCTCCTCACCGAGGTGCCGGCCCTCCATTGTGAGCCGTGCTCGCCAGGTCCGGGCATCCGCCGCCCGGACCTGGCGGGGTCGTCACGCGCTGGTGCAGACCGTCCCGTTCAGGGTGAAGACGGTCGGCAGCACGTTCGGTCCGCTGTAGTTTCCGACGAAGCCGACGCTGGTGGACGCTCCTGCCGCGAGGCTGTTGTCGCTGGTCACCCGGACCGTGCGGCCGGTCTGGGTCCAGGTGGCGTTCCAGCCGTTGCTCACGCTCTGCCAGGTGGTCGGCCAGGTGTAGGTGAGCGTCCAGCTTCCGGTGGCCCGGGCCGTGTCGTTGGTGATGTCGACCTGGCCCACGTAGCCGTTGCCCCAGTCGTTGACGTCGCGGAACTTCACGGTGCAGCCGGAGGTCGTGGGCGTGCCGGTGGTGAAGGTCAGCGGCGGTGAGGCGGCCGACGCCCGTCCGGCGCCGTCGCGGGCGACCACGTTGACCGTGTACCGGCGGCCCGGCTCCAGGTTGTTCGCGGTCAGCGACGTGCCGGTGGTCTCGCCGAGCAGTTCCGCCTTGCCGCCGTTCTGCCGGTACACCTCGTACTTGAGGCCGGAGCCCGTCGACTGCCAGGAGATCGTCGCGGTGCGGTCGGTCACCGTCGTGGTCGGCTGGGCCGGCGCCTTCGGCGCGCCCGTCACGGTGTCCGCCGACTTCAAGGTCAAGACCGAGATCGAGTACGGGGGAAGCGTCTGCGCCGCGGCGGTGCCCGACTGCCCGGTGGCCACCTCGTCGGCGCCGTTGACGTAGGTGGAGACGGCGGGCGTGCCGGCGGCGGCCGTGAACCCGTGGTAGTTCAGTGCCACGGTGTGCTCGGCCTCCGGATCCTTGTTGATCATCAGGACCGCCACGTCACCGTTGGGCCGGCGGACCGCGTGCGCGCTGACCAGCGGGTCGTCGGCGCCCGCCGCGATGAACCGGTCACCGGGCCGGGCGAAGTCACCCATCAGCGACAGCGCGTGGTACGGCGCGAACGGCGTGTTCAGCGGCGGCTGGCAGACCGACTCGTCGGCCGTGCAGTTCCCGCTGGACAGCAGCCCGTAGTCGCCGTAGTCGGTCTGCCCGGCCACCGTCGAGACGGTGCCGAGGCCGTTGTGCACGTTCCACCAGTGGACGGTGAAGACGCCCTGGGCGAGCAGGCCGCTGTAGACGTCGGCGAGGAACAGCGCGCCCGGCTGGGTGTTGCGGCCGACCTCCACGTTGGTCTCGGTCATGCTGATCCTGATGCGGTCGGCGCTGTCCGTGGCGTACCGCTCGATCTGCTGCCGCAGCGTCCAGACGGCGTCCTGGATCTGCGCGGGTTTGGTGAGCGTCTCGGCGGGGGTGCTGCCGCCCGGGTACCAGTGCACGTCCACGAAGTCGATCACGTGGCCGGCGCGGGTGAGCACCTCCTGGTTCCAGGAGCCCTGGTCGCCCGGTCCGACGATGGCGTCCGGCCAGTTGCCCGGCATGGTCAGCACCGCGCCGATCTCGATGTCCGGGTCGACGGCCTTCATCGCCTCGGCGTAGGCGAGGACGGTGGCCGCGTACTCCTTGGGGCTCTTGTCGGCGTGCTCGTCGGCCTCCCAGTTCGCGCCGTAGTGGCCGTTGCCGTAGTTCTCGTTGCCGATCGTCCAGTAGGTGACGTCGTAGTCCTTCTCGACGTTCGCGTACCGGACCCAGGCGGCCGCCTCCTGCGCGGTGCCGGTGCCGTAGTTGGCGATGATCATCGGCTCGGCGCCGGTGCGCTGTGCCCCGGCCATGAACGTGTCGAAATCGGTGCCGGGCGCCACGTAACCGCCGGGGGCGGTGTGGGTCTGCCAGTGGTAGATGTCGGCGTAGGACCCGCCGGGGTAGCGCAGCATGCGCACCCCGGCGTCCTTGAGCAGGTCGGCGACGGCGGGCGTGCCGAGCTGGGCGTCCCAGATGGCGTGGTTGACGCCGAGTGCCTGGTCGGCGACTTCTGCGAGCCCGGCCCGGACGTCGACGTCGACCCGGGTGGTGGGGGCGAGGGCGGTGGCTTGGGCGCCGGACGGCGCGGTGGTGACGGCGGCGAGCAGGACGGTGCTCGCCAGCGCTTTCCACGACAGGGATCTGCGCACGGGGGTCTCCGCGGGGAGCGAGGGGATGGGAGCGCTCCCAATAGTGATCCTCTGAATAGAAAACTGTCAATCGGCGAGGGCTGTCAGATCCTCCACGGTCATCCCCACGTGCGGCGCCAGCAGTTTGATCAAGAGCCGGTGCGGGCGCCTGCCGCGCATCGCCGCGTTGATCGTCGACTCGGCGAGCCCGCAGCGCCGCGCCAGGTCCCGCGGTCTGATGCCGTGCGACGTCATCAGAGCGGTCAGCACCATCCCGAACGGATGCCTCTCCGGCTCGCCCGCCGGTTCCCGGCCGGGAGCGATGGCCAGGTCACCGACCTTCGCCCCGAACCGGATCACCCGATCCCCGTGGATCCGGATCCGGGCGGACAGCGGCATCTCCGCCCCGTCCTCCCGGCCGACGGCGCCGGGCACGGCCACCTCGACCGGATCCGGATCCACATCGACCCGGGTCATGTCGACCGGATGGGCGAAGCCGGCCCGGGTCACCCGCCAGGCGCGGTCCCACCACGGCCACTCGTCGAGGAGCTCGTCGAACAACGGCACCAGGACGCTGGTGTCCACCTCGGCGCTCCCGTATCGCGGCCAGCACCGTAGCGCGGCGATCTCCGCCTCGGCCAGCGGCCGCTTCAGAATGGTGTCCATCGATGCATCATTCCCTGTCGCGGGCCTTCTCAGCGCACCGGCGACAGCGGACCGGGCACGGGGTCAGAGCGGCCGCCGTGGCCAGACCGCTGGTGTGCAGGATCGTCCCCACGGCCTCGCCGAAACCGGTCGACTCCTCGATGACCCGCTCGCCGTCGACGCCGAGCAGATCGCGATCCGTGTACCACTCCCGCATCATCGCCGCGGTGACCGGGATCGGCTCGGCGCGGCCGGCGTACCGGCGCACCGTCTCCTCGAACGACACGTCGAGGTAGAAGACACTGCTCGGCCCGGGATGATCGGCGATCAGCCGGCGCAGGATGGTGGCGTGCCCGCCGGAGTCGAGAATTCCCTCCAGCACCACGTGATAGCCCAGGCCCAGAGCCGACCGCACGGTCGCGTCGATGAAGGCCGGCGCCACCGGATCGTGGCCGGTGCCGCCGTGCTCGCGCAACAGCACCCGCCGCAGATGGTCCTGCTCGACCAGGGCGGTGCCCCGGCCGTAACGGCGGCGCACCTCCCGGGCCGTGGTGGTCTTGCCGGATCCCGAGTTGCCGCGGATCACGACCAGCGTCGGAAAGTGCGGGGAATTGCATCTGATGCAAGAAGTTTCGGCTTCCTGACCTTCTGACATGCGAAATCGTAGCAGTCGCTGTCCGTCCAACATCACACCCGTTGAGCTGCGAACTTGCCTCGTGTCATGCATCTGATGCAAGATTCGCGCGTCGAACGGAAGGGCGGTCGGGCGTGGGCGACGGCGAACAGCCGGATGGGGCGGCACGACTGGAACTGGCGTCCGGCGTGCGCCTTCTGCACCCAGAGGACGCCGTACTACAGGCGATGTTGTCGGGCTGGGCGAAGCAGCAGTTGGGCGGGCGGCGGCTGGACCCGAAGACGGTCGCGTCGCGGGAACGAACGATCAACGCATTCGTGGCGTTCAGCAACGAGTACCCGTGGCGGTGGACTGCGGCTCTGGTGGACGAGTGGACCACGCACCTGGTGACTGAGCGGCGCCTGGCGAGATCGACGATTCGTTCGTATCAAGTCGCATTGAGGTTGTTCTGCGACTACCTGGTCTCGCCGTATTACGGGTGGGCGCAGGAATGCCTTGACCGGTTCGGAACCCACCCGACCCAGGTCTGTCATGAGTGGAACACCGCAGCCCACCTGGTCGAGTACGAGGGCCGGCCCGGACGGCGGCCGCTGACCCGGGATGAGGTACAGCGCCTGTTCGACTACGCGGACGCACGAGTGGAGCAGGCGGTCCGTCTGGGCCGCAAGGGGGCACTCGCGGCCTACCGAGATGCGACGGTTCTGAAGACGATCTACGGGTGGGGGTTACGGTGCACGGAGGTGTCGCGGCTGGATCTGGCGGATTTCTATCGCAATCCGCAGGCGCCGGCATTGGGCCGATTCGGGCTGGTACACGTGCGCTGGGGCAAGGCCACTCGGGGGTCCGGGCCGCGGCGGCGGATGGTGGCCAGCCTGATGCCCTGGGCAGTTGAAGCCCTAGAGGATTACGTGGTCAACATTCGACCTCGGTTCGGGCTGAGCCAGCATCCCGGCGTCTGGGTCACCGAGCGGGGCGGCCGGTTGAAGCCCCGGGAAATTGAGGAGAGGTTCGGCGCCTACCGTGATGCTCTCGGCATGGACGGCGATCTCTCACCGCACTGCCTGCGGCATTCGTACATAACGCACTCGATCGAGGACGGCGTGGATCCGAAATTCGTGCAGGATCAGGTCGGTCACCTCTACGCCTCCACCTTGGGCATCTACACCCACATCAGCCCGGCGGCGATGAACACGATGATGGACGCCGCACTGGAACAGGCATTCACGGTGGATGGAGAGAGACAGTGACCGCGAAGCTGGATTATCGGTGGCGGCTACGCGAGGTGATGGCGGAGCGGGGGATGTTCTCCACCACCGACATCCGGGGGCCGCTGGCGGAGCGGGGTATCGACCTGTCTCCCAGTCAGGTCTACCGCCTCGTGGTGGAGAAGCCGGAGCGCCTGAGCCTGCGCACCTTGATGGCGTTGATCGACATCCTCGGCTGCCAGATGACCGATCTGATCGTTCCGGTCGCCGCTCGCGGAGCCGGTCGAGTTCGCAAGGCTGTCGGCGCCGAGTTGCCCGCGAGCAGCGGCGACGGACCGGACACGGGCGTGGGTGAGTTGCGGCCACGCCGGGCCCGGGTCCTGCGCACCGACACGTGACGGCAGCCGACCAGCCAGCACGCTTCCTGACCGATCCTCGAGCCGTCGTCGTCGAAACCGTGATGGCCGCCGAGCCGCATCTGGAAGCTGCGGTGATCGCCAGAGTGGTCGATCAGGTTGCTCACACGCGTGCAGAGCTACGGCGGCTGGCCCGTGCCTTGCATACTGATCCAGCCTTGCTGATCTCTGGTGAACCGGACGGACCACGGCTGCTGCAGACGCTGATCGGTGCTTTGATCGAGGCTGGCGCTCGCACCGTTCGGCGGGCCCCTTGCTGCCGGTGCGGCCGGTTCCAGCCGCTGCGGCGCCGACTGGCCGGTCGGCTTTCCTGTGAACCCTGTGCACAGCCCGAAGACGTCATCGAATCGTGTGCTCGGTGCGGTCGAACCGGCCGTGTCGACGGTCGGGACGGCAGTGGAGCACCGCTGTGTTCGGCTTGCAACCGGAGGCAACGCGCGACCGATCCGCTTGCTCAGCTCGTCGACGCCATAGCACGGCTCGACACCGGACTACCGCCCGTCGCCCTTAAAACGTTGGTGGCCAGGGCCCTCCCGCGGCCGCACCAGCAGCGGGCCGTCACAGCCGAACTCAATGAAACCCCGACCCTGCTCGCCAGCAACGCTGCTCACGGCTCTCACCAGCTCGTCATGCTGGCCGAGGCATTGGTAGCTGCTGATGCCGTCGGCGTCGCTCGGCCATCGTGCCCGTTTTGCCAGAGAGTCATCCCGGTCAGGTTCCGCCGCGAGAGACTCCGCTGCTGCAAACGGTGCTACGAGGCCATCCGAGCCCAACACTGCACGCGTTGCGGCCAGGCGAAACCCGTCGTCAGCCGAACTGCCGAGGGCGGCGCCTTGTGCAAGGCGTGCGATCAGAGAGAACCGGCGAATTTTGCGCCTTGCGCGCGTTGCGGCCGGGTCGCCTGGCTAGCTCCCACCGACGCCGGCGACCGCTGCTGCCGCACGTGCTGGCGCGCGCCGATTGCTACCTGCTCGGTCTGCGGCCGACAGCGGCCCTGCCACGGCGCCGCCGGCCCCGGCCCTCGCTGCGAGACCTGTGGCAAACGTTCCAACACGGCAGCCTGCAGCCGCTGCGGCAACGTCCGCGTCGTGGCCGCCCGCACCGAACAGGGCGATCCGCTCTGCCAGCCTTGTTGGATGCCGAGGGAGGAATGCACCAACTGCCGGCGGATCCGTCCGGTGATCGCACGCCCCGCGGACGGACCGCTCTGCGGCACCTGCTGGCGCCGCCACCCCGCCGCCACCCGGCCTTGCGACCGATGCGGCGTCATCACCCGGTTGCACCACTTCGGCCTCTGCGCCGCCTGCGCCCGCCCCGAGGTGGTCCGCAACCTGCTCACCACCCCCGAGGGCCACCTGCACCCGGCCGCTAACGGCGTCCTCGACGTGCTTTGCGGCAACGACAACCCTGCGGCCGTGCTGAAGTGGCTGCAATCGGCCACCGCACGCACCCTGCTGATCACCATCGCCCAACACGCTAAGCCGCTTGATCACGCGCTCATGGACCGGCTACGCCCGGCCAAAGCCGCGGCCAAGCTGCGCGCATTGCTCGTCGCCCACGGCGCGCTACCCGCCCGCGACGAGCACCTCGCGATGCTCGAACAATGGGTCGGTATGGCCACCGCCGCCATCGCCGATCCGATCGAGCGGCGCCTCGTCCACCGTTTCGCCATCTGGCACCACCTGCGGCGGCTGCGTCAGGCTTCCTCGCCACAGAACCCGATCGGCTACGGACCGATCACCGTGGTCCGCGGCGAGCTGTCTGCAACCATCGCCCTGCTCACCTGGCTGCGCAGGCGCGGCACCACCATCGGTGCCGCCAATCAGAGCGACATCGACGATTGGCTCACCTCGGGCCCCGCCGGCCGCCGCGGCGCCAGCGCATTCGTCACTTGGGCCGTTCGGCGCCGCCACGCCATCGGCATCAATCTGCCCGCCCGGACTGGCACCATGCGCCGCCAGGTCCTTCCTCACCACGACCAGCGCTGGCAACTCACCCGCACGCTGCTACACGACGAGGACATCCACCCCGTTGACCGAGTCGCAGGCCTCCTCGTGCTCCTCTACGCCCAACCCGTCACCCGAATCGCCACACTTACCCTCGACCGTATCCACACCGACGCGAACGGAACCCACGTCCGCCTCGGTCGCAGCCCGATCCGGCTGCCACCGCCACTCGACAGCCTCGTCGACAAGCTGGTGCAACGCCGCAGCGGGCACATCGCCATCGGCCGGTCCGCACCCAACAGCTGGCTGTTCCCCGGCGCCGCGCCAGGACGCCCGCTCAGCGCGGCCCGACTGAACGCACGACTACAACAGCACGGCATTCCCGTCCGCCTCGGTCGCAACACCGCACTCATCGACCTTGCCGCGCAACTGCCCGCCGCAGTCCTCAGCCAGCTTCTCGGCCTGCACTTACAGACCGCAACCAACTGGACGGTCGAAGCAGGCAACACGCGGCTGCGTTATGCAGCAGCCGTTGCCGTACAGCCATAGCATCATCTACTTTTTGCTCTTTCCCGAACGTCAATCAGCGCCTGCTCGGTCATGACCTCGGCGCTCGCGTCAATCTGGGAGATTTCTAGCGGCACATTCATCACATCGAGGCGAACCGCAAGACGATGCAGTGTCACCTGGGAGAACGTGAACAATTCGTTCGGCGTCGCTGCCCTGCCCGCGAACGCAAGGACAACCTTAGAAGGGCGGAATCCAGCCGGAATTTCACGCTTTCCCCCCGACGCCAGATTGACAACGCGCCGGAAAGCATCGACCGCGTCCACCTGGCGAAGCGCTTCAGCAGAGACAAGCGCTTGATTGAAGAGATGACTCGCCGATACCGAATCAGCCAGATCTTTCACATGGATTAACTCGTTCCCCGGACCCAGCAGATCGCAGCTCTCGAATCCACGGGGGTGCTGCTCACATCGAACAAGTTTTTTATCGAGGCACACGAAGTCTGCAGAGTTACGGTCCTCGACGAGGAGGTTGTAATCACCCTCGACGACGGGATCGATATACTTCTCGTTCGTCTTCCGTCGTTTTTTCTCGGTGACAGGCCATGCTGGCAACGCTACGGCGAAGCGTATAGCCAAGATTCGCGAAACCTTTCCATGGAGTCTCGCAAGATACTCACCTCCGATGTCGTACCACTGACCGCGATGAAAGACATAGCGGCGACCTTCGTGTACGTGTTCGAATGTGATCCACTTGTCTGCCGCAATCGCCCTGCTCGTGACGCTTCCGTCATTTTTCACGCCATGAATACGCCCACGCTTCAGAAACCTCAACCGATCCTTCGGCAGCTTGTCAGCAATCGGTAGAATGAGGTCTTCGAGTTCAAGTTCGTCACGGGTGCCATTAAATTCTTCCCTAAACTTCGAAAGTTCGAACCTGGAAGCCTCGCCTTGCTCGTCTTCCCAACCAGCTGGCCAGGAAAGAGCAAGACGCGGTGTCCCTAGCGCGAGTCGCTCCGACAAGGCGCTGTCTAATTGCTTTACTAGGTCTGAGCCGCCCCGCAGTGGATGAGTGTCCTCTAGGTGTTCAAGCTCAGCAACCGGCGAGCCGTTCTCGACAACCTCATTGATGGCCGCAAGGTCGCTCAGAAGAAGATTAGGCGTTCTCCCTAAAGGCAGACTTAGTGCGTCGCTACCTCTGACAGTAATCCACGTTTTTCCGTCCTCCGTAGCACACGAGAGGCCATCCGCTGGGACCCGCCCTACGAGCCGACTTAGAACCTCACCCAACTCCTCCATTCCGAAGGCGCCAATCTTCGCGCCACCGAGAACGGAAGTCTTCGCCGTCCGCGGAAGAGTATCCAGGGCATGAACGGTTAGCGACCGTACCTCATCAGGATCGGCCCGCCTAATCGCAAAGCGGAGACCGAATCCAGGATCGACATATTTTTGGTCGAATAGCAGAAATCCCATTCCCCAAGACAAGGCGAAAACGAAGCCGTCGACAGGAACCAGCAGCAGGCCAGCTGCAGTTTGGTTCGAAACATCTAGCTGGCTTCCAGTGAGGGTAGTCAAGTGATCCACCCAATCAGGAGGCCCCTCACGAGCGATAATTCCATGCGTCATGACGCATTCCACATTACCAACAGTCACGCTGATGGGCGCAAATCCTGAGTTTACGTACTTTTCTTGGATCATCCCCTGAAGTTCGACTCCACCCTTGGGGGAAAGGCGGTATAGGGTCACCTGGGCAGTCGACGTCGGCTCTGCCAAAGTAGCCCCCTCCAGGACCAGAAGAACGCTTCACACACGTAGAGGCTCACCAGTGCGCAGCTTGGCACTCCCGCGATAATCTCCGCACGCGCGCCATTATGCAATGTCTCTAATCAATCTTGACGGCATTCTGACACGCCCTTGCGTCGAAGCTACCAGCATGAGCGACCAAGGCGGGCCGACTCCTGTAGCTTGCGGCCAAGAGCCACAAGCGGCCGATCCTTCTCACGGCTTGTCATCCCGCTGCGGCGACTACCTGTCGCTGAGCCTTGCATCGAAGGACCCCGCGGCCAGATCACGGGACGAGTTGTGGAGCGCCAGGCACTCGAGCTTCACAAGTTGCCCGCCTGCCAGACGCGGAGGGCGGCAGGCAGGCGTTCGATCATGCCGTCAGCATTCCGCAAGTTCTGATATCCAGCTATCCCAATATTCACCATGCCTCAAGGTCACAACAGTCCGGCAAGCTTGTACAGCACCAGCGAGCCGGCGACCGCCACGTTGAGACTCGACCCGGTGCCGACCATGGGGATCTCCACCACGCCGTCGAGCAGGTCGAGAGCCTCCGGCGGGATGCCGGTGGCCTCGTGCCCGAGCACCATGACGGTCCGGCGCCGGGCCGCCGGCAGGTCCGCGAGCCGGACCGCCTCGTCGGCGAGCTCCACCCCGAGGATGTGCGCGCCCGCCGCACGCTCCGCGGCGAGCCAGGCCGGCGGATCGCCGACACGGTGCACACAGGCGGGACTCCGCAGAGTGTTGCCCCGGGCGAGAGCCTCGTCGACCCAGCGGTACGGCGGCGCCGCGAGGCAGGCGCCGACCGCGTCACAGGTACGCAGAAGGGTGCCGAGATTGGCGTTGTGCATCGGCCAGAGGGCCGCCGCGACGAGATGCCCCCAGCAGCGGTGCCGGCGGGAACGGCGGACCGACCGGATCTCCCGCGGCGTGCGGGTGCGGATGGCGGGGCTCACCGGACGTGAGCGGAGACGCTCCACGACTCGAGAATCATGCGGGACGTGCTTCTCGGCGCACGCGGGCCATCGACGGGAATGCTGTGCCCTCACCATACCGCGTTGCGCTGACATAATGCGTAACCTATGCGTTACGCTTCCTGGGTGGACGAGGTGGCGGGCGCGATCGCCGACCCGGTGCGGCGCGAGATCCTGTGGATGCTGCGGGGGGAGGCGCTGACCGCCGGGCAGGTCGCCGACCGGTTCGCGATCAGCCGGCCCGCCGTCAGCCGCCACCTGCGCGTGCTGCGCGAGGCCGGACTGGTCCGCGACACCGCCGACGGACGGCGCCGGGTCTACGAGCTGGTCACCACGCCACTCGACGAGCTGGCCGGGTGGCTGGAGGCGCTGCGGCGCCCGTCCGGTTGGCAGCACCACCTCGACGCCCTGACGACCGAGGTGTACCGAACCCGCCGCGAGCGGCGCACCGGTCCCGAGATCTCGACGAAGGAGAGCGCTTAACGATCCCCACGGATGAATCCGGGGGATTTCCCTCCGGGGCGAGGCCCGGGATTCCCAGCTCGGACTGCATCTGATTCACCCTCCCGGAAGGGCCGACCCTGTGGTCCAACTGGTACCTCGTCGCCACCGCCGGCGGCGCAACCCTGGAGATCGTGAACAGGTTATGGCGAGAACCAGCGCAACGCCTGACCAGACGCCCATCCGCCTCGACGGCGCATGGGCTATCCATGACCTGCTCCGCAGCAAATCCGTTTCCTCCCCACGGCCAACGCCGGAGTTTCCACGAAAGGATTTCGATGAGCCCGACACCCACCGGCCGACTTCTCGGCGGCGACCTCGTCCTGACCCGCAACTTCCGAGCGCCGGTCGCGGACGTGTGGGCCAGCCTGACCGACCCGGAGCGGACCGCCCGATGGTTCGGCCCGTGGAAGGGCGACGCCGCGCCCGGCAACACCATCCAGGTGCAGATGGCCCAGGAGGAGGGCCGGCCGTGGATGGACATGACCATCGACGCCTGCGAGGCGCCCCGCCGCCTCGGCCTCTCCGCCGTCGACGACCACGGCAGCTGGCATCTCGACATCGTGCTCACCGAGAGCGACGGCGTCACCGAGCTGCGTTTCACCCAGCACCTCTCCGGTACGGAGAACGTCGGCGACGTCGGCCCCGGCTGGGAGTGGTATCTGGACCTGCTGGTCGCCTCCCGCGACGGCACCCCTGCCCCGAGCTTCGACGACTACCACCCGGCCATGAAGGAGCACTACGAGGCCCAGCGCTAGCGGCGCGTGTAGCGGTGCTTCACGCCGCGGGGGAAGAACTCCGGGTCGTCGGCGGGGCGCAGCTCGATCCGCGGGGTCTGGTAGGACGCGGGGACGTAGTTGGCGAACTCGCTGTTCAGGCGCAGCAGCTCGGCGCGGATCGACTCGGCGGCCAGACCGGCACGCTCCGGGGACGGCTCGGCGCCGGTGGCGAGTTCCACCACCACCGACAGATGACGGTCGTGGTCGGCGTCCTCGACGGTGCGCAGCACGAAACGGCCGGTCGTCCAGTCGCTGACGCCCGGCCGTTCCAGGCCCACGGTGACGTTCTCCGGATAGACGTTGGCGCCGAAGAACGACACCGTGAACAGGGAACGGCCGAACACGTACACGAACGGCAGATCCGGGCCGTCGCCCGGGTCGAAACCGTGCTCCCGGCAGAGCGCCACCATCTCCGGGTACGGCAGCAGCCCACCCTCGTCGGCGATGTGGTACCGGACCAGCGGCACCATGCCGTCGGCGCTGAACGCGAGCGTCCCGTCCCCGGCCGACTCGAAGAACCGGGCGGCCGGGTCGTACTGGACCAGCGTCGGCAGACGCGAATCGCCGAACAGCCGCGTGGCGACCTCCGGGCGGTCGGCCAGAAAACGCCTGACGCGTACGCTCAACGGCGTCTCGTTGCCGAGCACCCCGGCGTCGGCCGTCCCGTACAGCGACGCCACACCCGACACCGGGTCGCCGATCCCGGCACGGGCCGCGACCAGGTCCCGCCACTGCTCGCTGAACACCTCACCGGCCAGGACGAGCTTCACGTCGTACGCGGGCCAGTCCACGCCCCGGGCCACCCCGGCGTCGATGACGTTCTTCACGAACGGTGGATAGCCGAGCAGCACCACCTGCTCGAAATGCCCGCCCACCTCGCCGACCACCCGCAGGATCTCGTCGATGTCGTTGCCCGGCGCCGCCACGGTCACCGGAAACCCGGCGGCCGACAGGTTCCGGCACGCGGCCACCGTGTACATGCCGCCGACCCAGTTGCCGAGCGCGAAACACACCACGGCCAGGGTGCTGCGCCGGTCCGCGCCGAACCCGTCCCGGAACACCTGCGCGAACCGGGCGATCACCGGCTTCTCGTCGCGCTCCGACCGCGGCCACACGGTCGCCCGCCCCGACGAGCCGGACGACAGGGCCACCATGGCGGCCGCCTCCAGCCGCCCGCCCCGGCAGCGTTCCGGCAGCGGAAAACGCAGGTGGTAGCCGTCCTTGGTCATCAACGGGATCTGCCCCGGATCGCTGACCGCCGACGGGTCGACGCCCTGCTCGGCCAGAAACCGTCGATAGGCCGGGACGTCACCGGCAGCGTCGCGGAACAGCTCCAGAACCATACGGACACTCTGCACCACCGACACCCACACGGTGCCGCAAAGCCGTTTCGTCGACACCGGGCGATGGCTGCCCGCGTTCGCCGGGGCGTGTCCGTCAGCAGGTGGTGATGCGCTGTAGCCGATCTTCTTCAGCTGGTCGTGGGCGCCCTCTCGGAGCGCCTGAGACAGCGCCGACCTGCTGGCTTATCAATAAAGGCTCGCTACCAGCGCATATCCGGTCCGGCCCCGCTTTGCCAGGCCTCACGACGCGGGTGCCGGGTAGCGGGGACCGGACCTGGATCAGGGATTCGATGACCGGCGACGGCGACGGCGACGGCGACGGCGGTCGGTGGTCGGCGGTCGAAGTCCGGTGAAGATCCGTCCGTTGCGGCGGTTGCGCATGTGGACGGCATTGTTTGAATGGTGTGCTCGTCGCTGGGCAAGAC
>NZ_JBFAMR010000037.1:0-81168 GCF_040656595.1 Actinoplanes sp. NPDC049802 | reverse complement strand
ACGTCACCTACGACGAAGACCGCTCGCAGATCCGTACCGGCACCGGGCCACAGGTCATGGCCGCTCTGCGCAACGCCGCTATCGGCGCCTTACGCTCCGCGGGCGTCACCAACATCGCCGCCGCCAACCGCCACCACGCCCGCGACAGCAGCCGCCCGCTCGCCCTGCTCGGAATCACCTGACGACTTTGCCGGGGCCCTGGTCCCATAGCCACCGCGCGCCGCGCTGGCGGCGGCTACTGTTCGTGACGTGGTGGGTAACGCGGCGCAGTGGGTGGCCGCGACAGACGGGGATGCCGGGATCGATACTCGGGGGGTGATGCGCGAGAACTTCCGGGTGTATTTGGAACAACTGTTGCGTGAGGGCTATCGCGTACGGCACGACGAGCACCTCGCCGATCCCGACCTGATCGATCCCGGCGGCAACCCGGTGGAGACCTGGCGGGAGGACTACCCCTATCCCGACCGGCTCGACCGTGACGTCTACGAGCAGGAGAAGTACCAGCTGCAGATCGAGTTGCTGAAGTTCCTGAACTACACGCAGGAGACCGGTACCAAGCACGTGATCCTGTTCGAGGGCCGTGACGCCGCCGGAAAAGGTGGCACGATCAAGCGTTTCATGGAGCATCTCAACCCGCGTGCCGCCCGGGTCGTCGCCCTGACCAAGCCCACCGAGACCGAACTCGGTCAGTGGTACTTCCACCGGTATGTCACCCACCTGCCGACGGCCGGGGAGATAGTGCTGTTCGACCGATCCTGGTACAACCGGGCCGGGGTCGAACGGGTGATGGACTTCGTCACCGACCACGACTACCGCATCTTTCTCCGGCAGGCCCCGTTGTTCGAGGAGATGCTGGTCGAGAGCGGCTTCTCCTTGACGAAACTGTGGTTCTCGGTCACCCAGTCCGAACAGCGGACCCGCTTCGCGATCCGGCAGATCGACCCGGTCCGGCGGTGGAAACTCTCGCCCATGGACATCCAGTCCCTGGACCGCTGGGACGACTACACCACCGCGAAGGAGGCGATGATCGAGCACACGGACACCGACTTCGCACCGTGGACCTCGATCAAGAGCAACGACAAGAAACGCGCCCGCCTCAACGCGATGCGGTTCTTCCTCAACCAGTTCGACTACGAGGACAAGGACGTGTCGGTGGTCTACCCGGCCGACCCTCTGATCGTTCAGCGTGGCCGGGACTCGGTCAAGGACTGACCCCGGCTCCGGGGCCGCGGCCGGCGGCGGCCCCGGCGTGCGGCGACGCGTTGTGCTCCTCTACTTGCGCGGGTCGACGAGGATCTTCGGGCCGGCGCCTGCCCCGGCGGGCCGTTGACCGGCGAGAACGTCGATGATCTCGTCGAGCCCGACGGTCGCGGCGATCACACCCCGAGGATCGACAGAACCATCCGCGTACGCCGTGATGGTGCCGGAGAGGCCGGCGGAGGCACCGAGAATGCCGACCGCGGTGACGTCCTTGAGAGCGATCGAGCGCGTGTCGACGGTGCTGGGCGAACCGGCCAGGCCGACGTAGACGACCCGGCGCCCGGGTTCGACCAGGTCCACGGCCAGCGCCGGCAGGTGCGGGGCGTTGGAGGCGTCGACCACCGCGTCCCAGGCGCCGTCCGGGAGGGTCTCGCGGGTCCAGGCGTTGCCGAAGCCGAGCGAGCGGGCCAGTTCCAGGCTCCGCTCGCGGTGGCCGAGCAGATGCGTCTCGATGCCGCGGGCGCGGGCGAACATCGCGACGAGCAGGCCGATGGTGGCGGTGCCCAGGACCAGCAGCCGTTCCCCGGAGTTGAGCGCGGCGGCCTCCAGGCTGCGCAGCGCGTTCCCGCCCGGTTCCACCAGGGCGCCGACGCCGGCGTCCATCGTGGCGGGCAGCGCCTTGAGGTAGGCGGCCGGGTACGCGAGGCGTTCGGCGAGCGCTCCGGGAATGCCGTCGGAGATGCCGAGTTCGCTCAGCCGGGCGCAGACGTGATGCCGTCCGGCCAGGCAGCGCGGGCAGTTCCCGCAACCGATCATCGTGTCGCCGGTGACGCGCCGCCCGACCCATGCGGGGTCGGTGCCGGGCCCGGCCGCCGTGACCGTTCCGGCCCATTCGTGGCCGGGCCGCAGCGGGTAGGACGACCGGCCGGTGTGCAGGTAGTTCATCTGCCCGGTGAACAGTTCGACGTCGGTGCCGCACACCCCGGCACGGTCCACGTCGATGACGACCTGGCCGGGGCCGGCCTCGGGTTCGGGCACGTCCTGGACCTCGGCCCTGCCGGGTCCGGTGAAGACCAGCGCCCGCATCAGCGTGGCCCGGTGACGTGCCGGTGGCCGCCGAACGTGCGCGGGTCCGAGGCGTCGACCGGCCCGGCGGGTTTCTCGGCGGCGCCGATAAGGATGGTGTACACGGGTGCTCCGTTGTCAGAGTGCGGGATTCCAGTAGGTGGTGGGCAGTCCCACCGCGTCGACGCGGGCGGTGAACAACCGCCCGGAGTGCGGGTGCCGGGCCAGGTCGGCGGGGGAGAGGTCCTGCCGGGCGGTGGTGATGACCAGCGTGTTCAGGCCGGGCCCGGCGAAGGTGACGCTCGAGGTGTGCGGTGCGTCGACGGTCACGACGGCGAGCAGATCCCCGTCAGGGGTACGGCGTTCGACGCGCCCGCCGCCCCAGAGGGCGATCCACAGGTTGCCGTCGGCGTCGGCGCACATGCCGTCGGGGTGGTGCAGGGTGAATGCCCGGCGGCGAGGCCCGGTGGCGCCGGTGGCCGGATCGTAGTCGCGGGTCCAGACGGTGCCGGGCAGCGTGTCGATGCTGTAGAGGCGGCTGCCGTCCGGGCTCCAGGCCAGGCCGTTGGACAGGCGCAGGTCGTCGTCGAGGACCGTGCCGTCCTGCCGGAGCAGGAGTTCCTCGCCGGTGCGGTCGTCCTGTGCGAGGCTGCCGACCAGGAACCGGCCGGCCGGGTCGACGGCGCCGTCGTTGAGGCGGCTGTGCCGGTCCGCTGGCAGCAGCCGGGCCAGCGGTGTCCGCGTGCCGGTGCGGTCGTCGACGTGGACGAGGGTGTGGCGTTCGGCGACGAGCAGACCGCCGTCGGCGGCGACGGCGACGGCTCCGACGGTGCTGTCGAAGGTCCGGGCCCGGGTGTGGGCGATCTCGCCGGTCGCGGTGTCGAGGCGGCCCTCGTGCACGGCGCCGGCGGTGATGTCCACCCAGAGCAGCCGCTGCCGGCCGGGGTCCCACAGCGGCCCCTCGCCGAGGTGGTAGCCGTCGGTGGTCGCGGGACGGGCGGTGAAGTGTGTGGTCATCGGGGCTCCGTGCGGCCGGCGACGATGGCGCGGATCGCGGGCAGGTCGTCGACGAGTTTCTGGACGGGAGTGCGGTAGGCCAGGCCGCTGATGCTTATCGCTCCGCTGGGTGCGGTCGGTGAGGTGAGGTAGGCGGGGACGGCCAGGCAGTTGACGCCCGGCTCGTTCTCGCCGTCCTCGACGCTGTAGCCGCGTTCGCGGACCCGGGCCAGCTCGGCGTGCAGGTCCTCGACGGTGGCGATGGAGCGGTCGGTCGGGGTGGTCAGGGGCTGGTCGCCGACCCAGTCGCGGACCGCCTGCTCGGTGGGCAGCGCCGCGGCCAGCATCAGTTTGCCGACGGCGGTGCAGTGGGCGGGGTTGCGGCCGCCGACCACGGAGGTGAGCCGGACCGCGCCGACCGACGGATCCAGTTTGGCGCGGTAGACCACGTCCCGGCCGTCGAGGACCGCGTAGTGCACGGTCTCGCCGTACCGCTCGCACAACCTGGTGAGGATCGGCTGGACCCGGATGTGGTCGGGCCGGGCCTCGTGGTGGGCGAACGCCAGGCGCAGGAACTCGTCGCCGAGCACGTAGCGGCCGTAGCCGTCCTGTGCGGCGAACCCGGCCCGCCGCAGTGCGGCCAGGGCGCGGTGCACCGTCGGCTTGGCGCTGGCGACCGCCCGTGCCATGTCGTCCAGGCCGATGCCTTGCGGGTGTTTCGCCAGCTCGGCGAGAACGGCCAGGACACGATCGGAACCGACCAGCCTGCCTTCGGGGCCTGCGGCCTCGATCTCCACGTCATCGGTCATGGTTCCGAATGTTAGACCGTCGTTCCATCAAAATGAAACTGCTTCCGGAAATTACCGAGCTGGGCTACCGTCGGAGCCGACCGTTCCGAATAACGAATCAGAAATCCATCTATCAGAATCTGGGGGCCTCGATGTCGGCTCGACGCAGCGCGCAGTGGTACGCCGGAGACGACCGCAACAGCTACATCCACCGGGCGTGGATGCGCCGTGGGCTGCCGGCCGACGCGTTCGACGGCCGCCCGCACATCGCCATCGCCAACACCGCCTCCGATCTCACCCCCTGCAACGCCCACCTGAACGAGGTGGCCCGCAGCGTCGCCGACGGCATCTACCAGGCCGGTGGGATCCCGCTGAACCTGCCCGTGGTGTCACTGGGGGAGACGCAGGTGCGCCCGACCGCGATGCTGTGGCGCAACATGGCCGCGATGGCGATCGAGGAGATGCTGCGCGCCAACCCGATCGACGCGGTCGTGCTGCTCGGCGGCTGCGACAAGACCATCCCCGCGCTGCTGATGGGCGCCGCCTCCGTCGACCTGCCCGCCGTCGTGGTGCCCGGCGGCCCGATGCTCACCGGCACGTTCCGCGGTGTGCCGCTCGGCTGCGGCACCGACGTGTGGAAACTGTCCGAGGAGGTCCGCGCCGGCACCCTGAGCAACACCATGTTCCAGCGTTCCGAGTCGTCGATGATCCGCAGCAAAGGCCACTGCAACACGATGGGCACCGCGTCGACGATGGGGCTGCTCGCCGAGGTCCTCGGGATGACGCTGCCCGGCATCGCGGGCACGCCCGCACCGGACAGCCGGCTGCTCGAAGCATCGCACGCCACCGGGGTGCTGGCCGTCGAGATGGCCGACGCGCACCGGCGCCCCAGCACCGTGCTGAGCCGCGGCTCCTTCCTCAACGCCGTCGTCGCGCTCGCCGCGCTCGGCGGCTCCACCAACGCGGTCGTGCACCTGCTCGCCATCGCCGGCCGGCTGGGCATCGACCTCACCCAGGACGACTTCGACCGTACGGGCGCGGGTGTGCCCCTGCTGGTCGATCTGCTGCCCGCCGGCCGGTTCCTGATGGACGACCTCTACCGCGCCGGCGGCCTGCACGCGGTGCTCGCCGAGGTCCGTGACCTGCTCGACCCGGCCGCGCTGACCGTCACCGGCCGGCCGCTGGTCGACCACCTCGGCGACGCCCGGGCCCACGACCGGGAGGTGATCCGGCCCCGCGAACAGCCGCTGCGGCCGCACGCCGGGATCGCCGTGCTGCGCGGCAACCTCGCCCCCGGCGGCGCCGTCATCAAACCCGCCGCCGCCTCACCCGGACTGCTGTCCCACCGCGGCCCGGCCGTCGTCTTCGACTCCGTCGAAGACCTGCACGCCCGCCTCGACGACCCGGACCTGCCGGTCACCGCCGACTCGGTGCTGATCCTGCGCGGCTGCGGGCCCAAGGGCTACCCCGGCATGCCCGAGGTCTCCAACATGCCGCTGCCCACCAAGCTCCTCGAACAGGGGGTACGCGACATGGTGCGCATCTGCGACGGAAGGATGAGCGGCACCGCGTACGGAACCGTGGTTCTGCATGTGGTTCCCGAGGCCGCCGCCGGCGGACCGCTCGGCAAGGTCCGCACCGGCGACATGATCGTTCTGGACGTCGAGAACCGGCGCCTCGACGTCGACATCCCCGACGCCGAACTCGCCGCCCGCGAACCAGCCCCCGCCATGGTCCAGGCGTTCGCCGCCCCGGCCCGCGGTTGGGAGCGCCTCTACGTCGACACCGTCGGACAGGCCGACACCGGCGCCGACTGCGACTTCCTGCTCGGCTCCAGCGGCGACCAGGTCTCCCGGGAATCCCACTGAGTCCTCCGGAAAACAGCACTCGGCGGACACACTTCGATCGGACAGAGAGGTTCTGCCATGAACGTGGACGGCACCATCGCGGCTCGCAGCTCACATCGGCTGCGTGCCGGCTGGGCGCGGGGCACACCGGCATTCGGGCTGTGGAGCTCGATCCCGGACACCAGCGTCGCCGAACTGGTGGCGGGCAGCCCGTTCGACTACGTCTGCGTCGACCTGCAGCACGGCGTGCCCACCTTCACCGAACTGCCGGTGATGCTGCAGGTGATGCGAGCGGCCGGCCGGGCGCCCATCGTGCGGGTGCCGTGGAAGGATCCGGTGGCGATCATGCGGGCGCTCGACACGGGCGCCTGCGGAGTGCTCGTACCCATGATCGACAGCGCGGCGGACGCGGAACGAGCCGTCGCCGCCTGCCGCTTCCCCCCGGCCGGGCAGCGCAGTTGGGGCCCGATGTGGGGCTACACCCGCACCGAGGGCGTGCCGTCGCCCGCCGCACAGGATGCCGCGGTGCTGTGCATCGTGATGGTCGAGACCCGCGCCGGAGTCGACGCGCTCGAGCAGATCGTACGGGTGCCCGGCGTCGACGCCGTCTACATCGGCCCCAACGACCTGGCCCTCGACTGCGGGTACGGGCGCGCCACCTACCGCGACTCGCCAGACGTGGAGAAACTGCTGGACCACATCATCACCACCTGCCGATCTGCCGGTACGGCGGTCGGTCTGCACTGCTCCGACCTGGAGATGGGTGAGCACTGGGCCCGCCGCGGCGCCGGAATGCTGACGGTCGCCCAGGACACCGGCCTGTTGCAGGCCGCGCTCGACGCCACCTGGACGCGGCTGCACCCCGCCGGCTGACCGGCCGCACCACGCCGGCGAGCGGACACCTCTCAGCGAACGGTGACGATGTCGGCGACGACGCAGGCGATGTTGTCCGGTGCGCCCGCGGCGTAGGCGAGCTCGATCAGGCGTTGCGCCGTCGGTTCGGGCTCGCCGGTCTCCGCCAGCGCGGTGTGCAGGTCGTTGCGGTTGACGACGGCGGACAGACCGTCGGAGCACAGCAGGTAACGGTCCCCGGCCAGGGCGGTGCGCAGCGCCAGGTCGGCTTCGACGGGCTGGCTGCCGCCACCGAGCGCGCGGGTGAGCAGAGCGCGCTGCGGGTGGGCGGCGGCCTCGTCGAGGCTCAGTCTGCCGTACTCGACCTGGCTCCGGACCCAGGTGTGGTCCTGGGTGAGTTGCGAGAGTTCACCGTTGCGCAGCAGGTAGGCGCGGGTGTCGCCGATGTGGACCAGGGCCAGTTGCGAGCCGCGCCGCAGCAGGGCGGTCAAGGTGGTGGCGGGCTGGTCGTCGTCCGTGCCGGTGACGCGCACCTCACGATCGACGTCGTCGACGGTCGCGGCCAGCATGGCGAGCAACTCGGCGGCCGGTTTGTCAGCCAGTTCCAGCGCCTTGAGCGCGTCGACGGCCGCGGCGCTGGCGGCGGCGCCGGCTCCCCGGGTGCCGTCGGCGACGGCGAGCAGCCGGTCGCCGGCATAGGCGACATCCTCGTTGGTGTCGCGTCCGTGGCCGGGGTCGCAGCGCACGGCGTAGCGGATGGTCAGGGCAGGGTTGGTGTCGGACACGGTGACGCCCTTCTGGGACAGATGCTCGACGAGGCGGGCGACGTGGTGCGCGCGGTCCGCGGTGTCGGCGGTGACCTGCCGCCAGTACGCGGTGACCGCTTCGGCCGCCGCACCGGGCTCCAGGTCGCACACGATGCGGATGTCGGCCAGCGGCATGCCGATCCGGCGCAACCGGGCGATCAGACGGGCGTGAGCCAACTGTTCCGGTGCGTAGAACCGGTAGCCGGACTCGGGATCGACCGCCGCCGGCGGCAGCAGCCCCACCTCGTCGTACAGGCGCAACGCCTTGGGTGTCAGCCGCGCCGCTCGGGCGAACGCGCCGATGGTCAGCAGCTCCACGGTGTCATCCTCCTCGTGCCGGCCTGGTGGCCGGCACGGACCACGGTGGGGCCTGCCCAAGGGGCAAGGTCAAGCGCCGGCCCGAACCGCCGGTAGCGGGTCTGTCAGCCGTTGCGGCCGCGAGCAGCGGACACCGCGGTTCACCCGATCACCCGCCGGAGCTCATGAACACGTCTACCGATCTGGCCGAGATGAGCAGTCGCTCGTACGGTGAGTCACCGCAGTGCTGTCGCGAGTTCGGCGGCGTTGTCGAACGCGAGCGCCGCCCTTTCGGACTCGTCTTCCGTGAGCGTGACGGACCGGGCGCGGGCCAGCATCTCGGCCGCTGTCGTCGAGTCGTTCAGCACCATCGCGAGTTCGGCGCGGTAGACGAGGACCTCCACCTGCTCGACCGGGTCGTCGTCGGCTTGCGAGCGGGTCAATGCGCTGTCCAGGATCCGAACGGCCTGTCCGACGTTTCCCCGGGAATCGGCCTGTACGACAGCATTCGCCAGGGCCTTGGCAAGCCGCCCGGCAGGCGCGTCGGCCGGCACGGGCGCGGGGGCGGCGTCCCGAAAAACGCGAATCCAGTTGCCGCCCGGGTCGATGACGCTGAACCCGCCCAACCCGTCGGCGTTCTTCCGCGCCCTGGGCCGGGTCATCCGCGGTGTTCCGGACACCAATACCTTGCCGTACGCGGCGCGCATGCCGGCGGCGAATGCCCGATGTAGTCCCTCGATGTCCGGGGTGAGTACGAGACAGGAGCCATAGGACTGCTCCGGGTCGAATCCGGCGATCGCGAAGAACTGCAGATGCAGGTCTTCCCGCTGCAACCCCACACACGCGTTGGGCTTTCGTTGCCTGTACGTGGTACTGAAACCGAGGACTCGGTAAAAGCTCTCGATGTCGTCAATGGACGCGCACGGCAGCAGGGGAACGGTCCGCTCGTTGGTCATGCCTCTTCCTAAGCGTCGCGGTGCGTCCGACGCACACGGAAACAGCCGATCATCGCCTTCGGTCAGCCGATCGGTTGATGCCCCCGAACGCAACGCGGCAAGGCTTGCTGCTCGGGCGCCTGGTCGCCCGCCGGCTGCGGATGCAACCGGGTACGCCGGGTGGAGACCGAAGCCCTCGGCGCAGGCGAGGTCCGCCGGGTCGTGCCGGGCGTCCCGCGTATCAGTCCAGGAGACGATTACCGAAGGTCGGCCGCTTCGGAAGGCCCGGTCCGGCCACCCGCACGGGCTCAAGATCCCCAAAGACGCAGGCGCCCTTGTGTGTCGACGCTGGCAAGCAGACCACCGTCGGGGCTGAAGGCCACGGATGTTGTCTCCGCCTGCTGCCCGTCCAGATTTCCCACCGCTCGGCTCGTGGACGGCTCCCAAAGACGGATCAGGTCCGGGCTCCCGAGATTACCCCCGCAGGTTGCGAGTAATTCTCCATCAGGCCGGAAACTGACCGCGTTCACGGGTTTCTCCGTAACCATGGGCCTGCCGATCTGCTCGTGAGAGCCTCCGTCCCACAGTTTTGCGAAGCCCTTGCTCGCGGGGCCGCCACCGCCGGCGGCCAAGAAACGGCCATCACCACTGAATTGGATCGAGTAAGCCGTGCCCTCGCAAGGCAGATCGGCCGTCAATTGCCATGTCGACGTGTTGATGAGACACACATATTCATTTCCACCGACGGCCAATGTGCCACCGTCGGGGCTAAAGGCGACGGAGTAGCTGTAGCCGTCATGGAATCGCAATTCGTCGCCATAAGGGGCTCCGGTCCGCGCCTCCCAGAACCGCACGAAGCCATCGTTGGAACAGGTCGCCAGTAGGATGCTTGTCGGATCGAACGCCATTGCGCGCACCACCGCCGGGTGCGGAAGTGTGGCAACAAGGTGTTCGGTAGTCGTATCGAAGACGATCGCGGTGCCATCGGCGTCGCCTGTCGCGAGTAGAGTGCCGTCCGGGCTGAATGCCAACGTCACAACCATATTCCTATGTCCGCTGAACGGCGGGGCGGCCGGGCGGCCGGTGGCCACGCTGATCAGTTGCGCGTAAGCAGGCGCGCCACCGACCGCAACGCTCTCCCCGTTCGAATTGAAGGCAACCGCTCTCAAGTTGAATGTGGGACGGAGTAGGCCCAGCCGTAGGCGATAGTCTCGTACCAGTCGGCGGGGCGGAGGCGCGGTGGAGGAAGCGGGCGCCCGAACCTGCCGTTGAACCTGCCACGACTCCGTAGGTTGTGGAATTTGCCGAGCCGGCGCTGGGGTGGTGTTGCCGGTGCGCGGTGCCCCGGCAACGACGAGACGGCCTTCGCCGTTCCGGAGCCAGCGAGGACGCTGGGGGGAAGGTCCGGCGAGCACTCGCCCGTAGACGAAGTCATAAAGCTCCTCAACGGTGATCTTGCCGTCCTGGTCCATGTCGGCGGCCCCTGTTTCGAGGCCGACGATGAGCGCATCGGTAAAATAGGACGGCCGCGCGTCCGGGGCGTCGGTATCCTCAAAACTGCGCTCGGTTTCACCGGAAGCGGTGAGGACGGCGACGCCGGTGCCGTCGGGCAGGTCCCGAATCAGTGCTCCTACGTTGTACTCGGAATGAGAACGCGCCGCCATTCCTTTGAGGAACGCCCCGCTGAAGCAGCAATCAATCAGGACAAGAGTTGCCCTCGACCTGCTCTCATAGATTCGGTCCCGCACCCAATCCGCAGAAACGGCTGTCGAGCTCAGAAGCCGCATTTCAGTGTCACTGAAGGCGAAGTACAGCTTGCCGTTGGCGTCCTGAACGCCATGACAGGAGAAGTAGAGAAGATTGACCGAGTCGGTGACCTGAGCGCCTGAAAAGAATAGGTCGATGGCACGCTGCGCGTCTCGGCTCGTGCAGTCGACTGCTGTGTCGGTCTGGTATCCGACGCCGTCCAAACCCTCCAGAACCCGGCTGAGCTCCCTCACGTCCCGGCTGGGGGCGCGCAGTGGAGCGAGTGAGCGATCGACAACTCGCCCGCAGCCGAGGAGGAGCGCACGGCGTCGTCCGGCCATCGTCACGGCGCAGAATCAAGCTTCCGCAGGATGTTGCTCACCAGCTCTTCGCGCTGCCGTTTGGTCACACGGCCCTTGAACCGGACTCCGTCCATCTCGATCTCCACGTCGCTGGGCTGGCGGCTCAACCAGGACGAGACCACACTCATCAAGCTGCCCACAGCTACCGGCGCCAGCGTGACCACCAATGTGCCGATGGTGACCGCGCCGGCCGACTTCGCGCCGGGGGTTCCGGATCCCGGCATGGCAAGAGGCCGGACGTCGTCGACGTCGGTGGCCGCGATCTCCGAATACAGGACACGAGTCAGGCGCGCGAGCTCCTCCTCATCGACGGACGGGCAGTCGACGCGAATGCGAAGATCAAAGTGGTCCATACAAGACGCCCGTCTGTGGAGGTTGGTGGACAGGAACCTACATTCTTGAGCCAGGATGCGACTTTGCCAAGCGGCCGACCGCCGAGCTCAGCGTCCCGCCCCGACGCTTCAGCGCTTCCCTCCCATCCCCCGATCTCGCCGGATCCGGACGCCGCCGAGTCTGCGAACGTCATGCCGTGCAGTCGACCATTCCTAGGCGCCGGCGACGGCTCGGCCGGTGGCTCCGCGCCGTCGGCGCGAGAGTGTCCCGGCTGTGGTCACACATGTCAGTGGGTGCTGGTCTCGAAACCCCCGCGGAAACTCCATGGTCTATGCCTTGAGCCATAAGTTACTGGGCGGTAGCCTCGGTGGCGATCTGTTCCCCGAGGCCAGGGGTGAAGCGACATGCCTGAAGGTGAATGCCCTGCCGCGGGGCGTCAGGCGGCTCCGGGCGCGGCCGCATGAGCCCGCGCAAGAGCGACAGCCGTGATCGGATGATCATGAGTGCGGCCGCGTTGATGCGGGAGTACGGTGCCGGAGCCACCAGCATCGATCGGGTCCTCGCGCACAGCGGCGCGCCTCGTGGCTCGGTCTACCACCATTTCCCTGGCGGCCGGGTGCAGCTCATCGAAGAGGCGGTCACGCTGGCCGGGGACTTCATCGCCGGCTTGATCGAGGCCGCCACCCGGGCCGAGGATCCGCTGGACGCGGTCGACGCGTTCTTCGCGCTCTGGCGCGAGCGGCTGATCACCAGTGACTTCCGGTCCGGCTGCCCGATCGTGGCGGTGGCCGTGGAGGCCAACGACGAGGCGCCACAGTTGGCCCGGTCCGCGGCGGCGGTCTTCGCACGTTGGACGGACGCTCTGGCGGAGATGTTCGTCCGGCACGGACTGCCGGCGGAACGGGGAGGCAGGCTGGCCGCCTTCATCATCGCCGCGGTGGAAGGCGCGGTGATCATGTGCCGGGCGCAGCAGTCCATCGCGCCGCTCGAGGGTGCCGCCGCCGAGATCCATGACCTGCTGGTCCGTGCCCTGCGGGACGGGCCGGCCACGGTAACACCACCTGCATGACCATCCATCCATCTGCCAAGGAGTCGCCATGCCCCATCTCGACCGTCAGGACGACGTGTTCATCCTCGATATCGGTGACGGTGAGAACCGCTTCCACCCGGACTGGATCACGTCGGTGAACGCCGCGCTGGACGAGGTGGAGAAGGCCGGCGACTCATGCGCGCTGGTGACCGCCGCGACCGGCAAGTTCTTCTCCAACGGCCTGGACCTGGACTGGCTCGGCGCCAACCCCGATCACTACCTTCCGTACGTGGTGAGCGTGCACGAACTGTTCGCCCGCATGCTGGCACTGCCGGTGATCACCGTGGCCGCGTTGCAGGGTCACACGTTCGCCGCCGGGGCGATGCTCTCGCTCGCGCACGACTTCCGGGTGATGCGCGCCGACCGCGGCTACTGGTGTCTGCCGGAGGCGGACATCGACATTCCCTTCACCCGCGGGATGTCCGCGCTGATCCAGGCCCGCCTCACCCCGCAGGTGGCACACCAGGCGATGACCACGGCACGCCGCTACGGCGGCTCGGACGCGCTCGCCGCGGGCATCGTCGACCACGCGGCCGACGAGGAATCGGTACGCCGTACCGCCGTCGAGATCGCCGCCGCGCAGACCGGCAAGGCCGGCCCCACCCTCGGCACGATCAAGGCACGGATGTACGCGCCCGTTCTGCAGACACTGCGCGACCAGGACAACCCGCTCGGCTGACCAGCAACCCGGCCCGGCCGGCCGTCGTCGGCCGGGCGCCGATCCGAGGTCAGCATCCACGCGATCGGCCCGAACATGGTGTCGCAGAAGGGTGAACGGTGACGCCACCGGTCGAGAGCGCCTGCATGGTCGTTCGGCCTCCGGTCGCGCGACCCAGGCGCATCACCATGGCTCCTCGTCGACGATTCCGGTGCTGACGTTTCTCGAGCAGCGGTCGCGGCTCGGCCTGCGCGATTCACGAGCAGTCGATGTCAAGGTGGGCGAATCCTCGGCTTCTGAACAGCGCCCTGCCCTCCTTCTTGAACGGGTTGCCACAGTTGAGGACCCTGATGCTAGCCAGTTTCGGGTGGTCCAGGAGCGCCTCGACGTTCACGAGCTTCCGGGTGTCTATGACATCGAGCGCGACGAGTTCGGGAAGTGCGGCGAACACGGCACAGTCGACCTCGGCGCGTACGCCCTTGAGGCGCAGCGCCTCCAGCGTCGGTATGGCCGAGACCTTGCGGAAGGGAAAGTCGCGCCCGGTCGAGCTGAGTTCCAGGACCCGCAACGGCGCCCGGATGTGGTCGAAGACATCAACGTTCTTCGGATGGATCAGTTCCAGGTGGCGCAGCGTCGGCAGCGATCGCACCTGCCGCAGCACCGCCGGGTCGCCGCTGACGTTGGTGCGCAGACACTCCAGCGGCGGCAGCGGATCGATGACCTGTGGCAGGCGCGGCACCGTGATGAGACTGACCCACATCAGGGCACGAAGCCCGGGAAGGGCGACGAGGACGCGGGGAAGCTGATCGCGGTCATGCTCTCGAGGTACCTCTCGCCGCCGACGGCGATCGTGCCGGGGCTGTTTCCGTACGCGGAGCGAACCAACGGTCGTGCACCCGGCGCAGCGGGCCCGGCGCCCACCAGTCCAGTCGCCGAGAAGGCTCATGACGGCGGGCAGGAGCAGGCCGCGGACGACCGTGACGTCGAGCAGCAGCGCCACCGTCATGGCGAAACCGATCTCCTTGACCGCGGTCAGATCGCCGAGCAGGAAGCCGAGGAACACCACGCCGATGCAGAGGGCGGCGGCGGTGACCACCGGGCCGGACTTCTCGATACCGGCGCGGACCGCCCGGTCACCCTGATGGCGATCCCGCTCCTCCCTGATCCGGGCGAGCAGGAACACCTCGTAGTCCATCGACAGCCCGAACACGAACACGAAAAGCAGGACCGGTGTGGTGACGTCGATCGCGCCCCACGAGTCGAAGCCGAGCAGGGCGTCGCCGGCACCCCACTGGAACACGACGACCAGCGTGCCGAGCGTGGCGAGCAGGACCAGCGCGTTCATCAGCAGAGCCTTGACCGGGATCACCAGCGAGCCGGTCAACACGAACAGCAGCACCACCGTGGACAGCAGCACGACCAGCAGGGCGATCGGGAAGCGGGCCGCCACCGAGTCGCGGTAGTCGGCGAGTTCGGCGGCGGCGCCCCCGACCAGCACCGGGAACGAGGGGTCCAGGTCCCGGATCGCGCGCACCGCGTCGCGGGCCGACCGGCCCGCGGTCTCGCCCTCCGGCGTGACGTCGACGACGGCCACCGGCCCGGTGATGTCGGGGCGCGGCTGGATCCGCAGCACACCGTCGACCGTGTTGAGCGCATTCAGATAGTCACGGACCGCGGCGCCGGCCGGGTCGGCCTCCACGACCACGACGATGGGTTCGGCCTGACCGCCACCGAAGTGGCGCTGCACCGCCTCCTGCAGTCTGCGGGCCTCCGCCGAGGCGGGCAGAGCACGGGCATCGGAGTTCTCCAGGTTGACCGCGAACAGGAACGGCAACGACAGCGCGAGTAGACCGGCCGTGGCAGCGAGCCCGACCGGACCCGGCCTGAGCTGAGCGAACGCGGCGAGCCGGCCGAGCATGCCCGGCCCGGAGACGGTGCGGCGAGACGACGGCACGGGGATGCGGCGGTGCGCGACGGCGATCAGCGCCGGCACGGCGGTCAGCCCGGTCGCGGTGCCGAGGAGCACGGCGATCGCGCCGCCGAGCGCCATCGCGCCGAGCAGCGGTTCGGCGAACGCGGACAGGCCGGACATCGTCACGGCGACGGCGAGCCCGGAGATCAGCACGGTACGTCCGGCGGTCGCGGTGGTGCGGGCGATCAGCTCCGCCACGGGCGCCTCCGGCTCGGCGTCGCGTTCCTCACGGAACCGGGCGATCACCAGCAGGGCGTAGTCGACGGCGAGCCCGATGCCGAGCAGCGTGACCACGTTGACGGTGAACTCGCTGACCTCGGTGAGCGCGGTCAGCCCGAACAGGCCGAGCAGCGTCACCGTCACCGTGGCCAGCGCGGCGGCGAGCGGAATCAACCCGGCGACGAAACCACCGAGGATCAAGACCAACAAGATCAGCAGTACGATCAGCGCGACCGACTCGCCGAAAGCGGTGTCCGCGAGGGCCTGGTCGGCGAACGCGCGCTCGGCCAGCTTCTCGCCGCTGACCAGCACCTCAGGCGCGTCGATGCGGTGCAGCACGGAGGCGACCGCATCCTCCACCCGTTCCCGCCGGTCGTCCGGCAGACCCTCGTCCAGCTCGACGCGGATCATCGAACGCCGGTTGTCGGCGCCGATCTGTCCGCCCGGAACGCCGTACAGGTCCTCGACCTCCCGGACGCCGTCCATCGCGCGGATCTCGCCGGCGATCGCCGTGACGCCGGCGACCAGCGCCGGGTCCCACACGTCACGCCCGCCCACGACGGCGACGATCATCGGGCCCTCGGGCTGCAACCGGTCGACCCGTAGCTCGGCGAGCCGCGACTCAGCGTCCGGCCGCACGCTGCCGGTCGTGGTGAGCCGGTCGAAGACCGATCCGCCCAGAATCAGCCCGGCGGTGATCAGAACCAGCCAGACGCCGAGCACCACCCACCGGCGGCGAGCGCACTGACGACCGAGTCGAGCCAACATCATCGGGACATGCAAACACGAACGCCGCAACCCGATCGACGTGCATCAGCCGGACGTACGAGCAGTTGTGGCCGGTCGGCGGGCGGTCGAGTCGGACAGCCGACGGCCGGAGCGATCGGCATCCCATTAGGCTGCGTCAATATTTCGGCGTGATTCCACTGTGGGGGGAGAAGCATGCCCGTGCTTCGGCGTGCGCTCAATGGATTCGTCGCTCTGGCGACCGTGGCGGCGGTTTCGTCGTTCGTCGGCGCACCGGCCGCGACCGCGGTCGCGCTGCCGGCCGGCTTCCAGGAACAGATCGTCTTCAGCGGACTGAGTTCCCCCGTCGACCTGGAGTTCGCGCAGGACGGGCGGATCCTCGTCGCCGAGAAGGGCGGCCGGATCAAGGTCTTCGACGACCTCGCCGACACGACCCCCACGGTCTTCGCCGACCTGTCGGCCAACGTGCACGACCAGTGGGACCGCGGCCTGCTCGGCATGGCGCTGGCACCAGGCTTCCCCGCTGACCCGTACGTCTACGTGCTCTACACCTACGACGCGCCGCCCGGCCGGGACGCCCCGGTCTGGAACGACGTCTGCGCCAACGCCAACGACGGTCGCTGTGTGGTCACCGGCCGGCTCTCCCGGCTGCGGGCCGGCGGCAACACGATGACCGGCACCGAGCAGGTGCTGCTGCACGACTGGTGCCAGCAGTTCCCCAGCCACTCGATCGGGGACATCGCGTTCGGCGCCGACGGGATGCTCTACGTCGCCGCCGGTGACGGTGCGAGCTTCAACGCTGTCGATTACGGTCAGTTCCCCTCCGGGGCGCCGACCAACCCGTGCGCCGACCCGGTCAACGAGGGCGGGGCGATGCGCTCGCAGGACATCCGCACGCCGGCCGACGAGACCCAGTTGGACGGTACGCTGCTGCGACTCGACCCGGCGACCGGTGCGGCGGCGCCCGGTAACCCGAACATCGGCTCCGCCGACCCGGACACCCGCCGGATCGTCGCCAACGGCCTGCGCAACCCGTACCGGATCACCATGCGGCCGGGCACCAACGAGACCTGGATCTCCGACACCGGATGGACCACGTGGGAGGAGGTCAACCGGGTCGTCGACCCGACCGCGGGCGTGACCAACTTCGGCTGGCCGTGCTGGGAGGGCAACGCCCGGCAGCCCGGCTACGACAACGCCAACCTGCCCGTCTGCGAGGCCCTCTACACGGCCCCGGCCGGCACGCACACCGCGCCGTTCGTCGCCTGGAACCACGCCGGCAAGCTCGTCGCGAACGAGGCCTGCCCGACCGGCAGTTCGTCGTCGACCGGCGTGGCGTTCTACCCGACGGCCGGCGGCCCGTACCCGGCCGCGTATCACGGCGCCGTCTTCTTCGCCGACTACTCGCGCCGATGCATCTGGGCCTCACTGCCGTCCACGCCCGGTGCCCTGCCCGACCCGGCGAACCTGCAGACCTTCGTGTCCGACGCCGCCAGGCCGGTGGACCTCGAGGTCGGCCCCGGCGGTGAGCTCTACTACGCCGACCTGGGCGGCACCATCCGGCGGGTGCGCTACTTCCCGGGCAACCAGCCGCCGACCGCGGTCATCGACGCGACCCCGACGCAGGGCCCGGCGCCGCTGACCGTGACGTTCAACGGCACCGGCTCCACCGACCCGGACCCGGCCGACGAAGGGCGCCTGCGGTACGCCTGGGACTTCACCGGCGACGGGGTGACCGATTCGACCTCGGCGACGGCGACGTTCACGTACACCACGGCCGGCACGTACACCGCGCGGCTGACGGTGACCGACACCCTGAACGTCACCCACACCAGCACCATCGCCGTCACGCCCGGCAACGAGGCGCCGACCGCGATCATCGACACGCCGACCGTGGGCACGACCTGGAAGGTCGGCGACACGATCGGCTTCACCGGCCACGCCACCGACCCGCAGCAGGGCACCCTGGCCGCGTCCCGCCTCAACTGGAACCTGGTCATGCACCACTGCTCGGCACCGGACAACTGCCACGAGCACGCCATCCGGAGCTGGACCGGTGTGGCGTCCGGATCGTTCGAGGCGCCGGACCACGAGTATCCGTCCTACCTGGAGCTCGATCTCGTGGCCACCGACCAGGAGGGCCTGACGCACGCCGTGACACGCCGGCTCGACCCGAAGACGGTCGATCTGACGTTCAACACCGCGCCGGCCGGACTTCAGCTCACCGTCGGCCCGGCGTCCGGCACCACGCCGTTCACCCGGACCGTGATCCAGGGTTCGGCCAACTCGGTGTCCGCGCCGTCACCGCAAGGCTCCTCGACGTTCGCGTCCTGGTCGGACGGCGGATCACAGAGCCACGTCATCACCGCGCCCACGGCCGCGGCGACGTACACCGCGACCTACACGACAGCCCCGGTGCAGCAGCGGATCGGCCACACGGCGGTCGGCGCGTCGCTGGACAGCGGCGACATGAACCACATGAACGGCTCACGATTCGTCACCGGGGCCGACCCGGCGTCGGTCACGTCCATGTCGGTCTACCTGAAGTCCGTGCAGGCGGCGCCGAACAACCAGTACCAGCTCGCCGTCTACGCCGACTCGAACGGCTCGCCCGGTGCCCGGGTGGCCACCAGCGCGTCGGGCACGCTGACCGCGAACTCGTGGAACAGCCGCCCGGTCGCCGCGGCACTGGCGCCGAACACGGCGTACTGGCTCATGTACAACACCAACGGCGACAACAACCTGAGCTACGACGCCGGTACGGCCAACCAGGGCGCGTGGAGCGCCGCCACGGCGTTCGGCACCTGGCCGGCGACGTTCGGCCCGGCCAGCCGGTGGAACGCGAAGTTCTCCATCTATGCGACCACCGGCGCCGACACCACGGCACCGCGGGTGACCGCCACGATCCCACCCGGCGGCGCCACCGGGGTGGCGGTGAACGCGCCGATCACCGTGCGGTTCAGTGAGGGCCTGGCGGCCGGCACCGTCACGGCGGCGAACCTGGAGCTGCGCGGGCCGGACGGCACGCTGATCAACCGGACCGTCACCTATGACGCGGCCGAGCAGGCGGCGACGATCACGCCGTCCGCGGCCCTGGCCGCCACCACCCGGTACACGGTCACCGTCCGTACCGGGGTGACCGACGGGGCGGGCAACGCGCTCGCGGCCGACCACCAGTTCTCGTTCACCACGGCCGACCCGGGTGCTCCACGGCTCGGGCACGACCAGGTGGGCGCCCTGCTGGATTCCGGCGGCATGAATTACATGAACGGCTCGAGGTTCGTCAACGGCGCGTCCGCGCTGACGATCAGCCAGATGTCGGTCTACCTCAAGAGCGTTCAGGCCGCGCCGGCCAACCAGTACCAGGTGGCGATCTACACCGACGCCGGCGGCTCGCCGGGCACGCTGGTCGCGTCGAGCACGTCCGGCACGCTGACCGCGAACTCGTGGAACAGCCGTCCGGTCGCCGCGACACTGGCGCCGAACACGGCGTATTGGCTCATGTACAACACCAACGGTGACAACAACATGAGCTACGACACCGGCAGCGCCAACCAGGGCGCCTGGAGCGTGCCGCGTCCGTTCGGCACCTGGCCGGCATCGTTCGGCACGTCGTCGCGCTGGACCGCGAAGTTCTCGATCTACGCCTCATGACGCTGATGGGGGCGGGTGTACGCACCCGCCCCCATCAGCCAGAGACCAGCGTCACGACCCGGCTCATGCTCGCCGGCGTGTCGAAGCCCGTGAGCCTCCGCATCCTGATCATCCATTCAGCAACGGCGAGACTGGCGGCTGTGGACGTTCGGTCCGTCGCGTGGTTCGTGGAATCAGCCTAAGCTTTCGAGAACCCTGACCTTGGAGATCAGGCTGATCCCGGGAGCGGCCATGCTGTCGGTTCACCTCCTTGGCGAGCTGGAGACTGTTGTCGACGGCCGGCCTGTCGATCTGCCCGGCATCAGGGCTCAGACCCTGATCTTGATTGCGGTCAGCGGCCCTGGGGGCATCACCAGCACCGACCTGGAACGAGCGATGACCGGTGCCGGCCGCAGCGCGGAGAAGAGCACCCTGCATCGCAGGGTGACCGAGGTACGGAAGGCGCTCGGCGGTCAGGTTTCGCAGCACGCCGACGATCAATGCTATCGACTCAAGTCCGGATCGCGCATCATGGTCGATTCGTGGGATTTCACCGACGGTGTCGCACTCCTCGCGTCGAGACCGGAGCATCCGGACCCGGCCGAGGTGGACCGGCTGATGGGGCTGTGGCGCGCCAACCCGCTTCCGGATCGGAGCAGCCCGGCATGGCCGGCGTGGCGAGCCGTCACCGACGGCCACGACCGGCTGGTGGCTGTGCTTGAGAACTGGCAACGTGACCAACTGGCACAGCTGTCGGGGTTGCAGCGGTACGCCGCCCTCTTCCCCGAGGACTGGAGATTGCAGAAGCTGGCGGGCACGCTGTCCGGCAAGCCTCGGCTGCTGGTCGTCGAGGACCAGGTGATGGACGAGATCGTGCTGTTGCTGAAGGACGATTTCGAGATCGTCCAGGCGGTGAGTTACCGCGATTTCGCCCGGCTCCGCGATTCCGGGGCGCTGCACACCGTCCGGGCTGCCCTGGTCGATAAGCACATCGAGTCGGAGAGTGACAGTTTCGGCACGACGATGGTCGCGACCTACCTGCAGCGGAACACCGAGATCCCGGTGACCCTGATGTCGGTCGACGTCGACTACTCCAGTAACAAGCAGGTCGAGATGTGCCTGAAGTACCGGTTGTCGGATGTGGTTCGCAAACATCACAACGGAGGAATCAACGCCGGAATCATCGATGCGGTTCGCGCGATGGTCGACGACAGCCCGCGCGGGTGGTGCCAGCGCATGCGGCGCTGGGTGGAGTCGGTGGCCTTCTCCGTCCAGGACGAGAGCCTGATGGGACAGGACAACGCGAAGGTCAAGGAGTGCCAGGCGGACCGGAACCGGGTCGTCGCGCTGCTGGAGGGTGGTCCGCTGGAGCAGGCCGAGGCTGCGGTACGTGACTTTCGGCAACGGTGGGATCCGTCAGCCGGGGCAGCCAGACGCTGACCACACCGCCCTGTCCCGGTGTGGCCGAGTTGCTGATTTTCAGGACTCCACCGAACCGCCGCAGCATGCCGGCGGTCAGCGAAATGCCCTGGCCGGGGCCGTTGTGCAGGCCGACCGGGTTCCAATCTCGTTCGGCGGCGTCGACGGCCCCCATCACACGGCCGAGTTCGTCGTCGGTGAAGCCGGGGCCGTTGTCGAGCACCTCGACCACGACCAGTGCCCCAGCCAGCCGCACTTGCCGAGGTGCGGACTCATCGACGGTGCGGACCGATACCTGGATGCCGGGTGGCACCCCTGGACGGCGTGGTGCCCTGCTCAGGGCCTGGGCCGAGTTGATGATCAGATTGCGCAGCGATTCCTGCAGAAGAGCGGGGTTGGCCCGTACCCAGCAAGGCGGGCCGGTCGGCCGCGGCGCTCGTACGCCGTCGGGCAGTTGCCATTCGGTGGTGCCGATGAGACCTTCCAGCAGCTTGGTCATCTCCACCGGTTCGAGGGGAGCGAGGGCACTCCAGTACAGGTCGACGTAGGTGCCTCCGCCGAGGCCCCGAACCCGTTCCCGGACCTCACCGAGCCGTTCCCGGATCGTCTCGTCGCCGATGTCGTCCATGGCCCGGTCGAGTTTGCTGATGACGCTGAGCACGTCGTTGTCGAGCCGGTGACCGATGAGATGGGTGACCCGGGGACCGAGCATCGCTGCTGTGGTGTTGTGCTGTCGCAGGACCTCTTTCTGGATCGCCTCCACCATGGAGCGCATGCGTTCGGTCGCGGTCGGCCCGAACGGGTCCCGCAGGACTGCGACCAGGCCGGGAGGCGGCGGCCGGTAGGCCCGCCCGGTGCTGTCCCCGGCCAGCAGTCCGTTGTCCGCGAGCAGGTCCAGAGCCACAGCGATCGTCGTCCGGTTGACCAGCCAGTCGGTGCCCAGGCCGACAAGTCCCTGTGCCCGGAATTCGGCCAGTAACGTGTCCGCCGTGATGGTGGACCCGTCGGCGGGGCCGTGCAGGACCACCCACAGTACGGCCTGCGCCAGGACGTCCGCCGCCAGCGGCCCGAACACGGCGTCGCGGATCGCGGTCCGTCTGTCGGCGGCGACCCGGCGGAGAACGCCGGCGTCGATGGGGCTGGGTTGCCCGGCGTCACGGCTGGCGGCGATCAACCCGGTCAACATCTGCACGAGTACGGCTGGGTTGGAGGCGAAGTCGTACATGAGCCCGTTGAGCGCGGCGGTATCACAGGTGAGCCCGAACGCGTCGATGATCCAGGCGAGGTCCTCACGGGCCTCATAGACCAACCCGGGTGTGAGCACATCGGCGGGATCAAGCTGCGGCAGCAGTATCCGCAACAGGTTGATCCGGCGGTCTGCGGCCTCGCCCGCCATTCCGTCCACCGGTGCGATCAACCGTAGGAGGGTGGAGACGTCCAAAGCGGCGACGCCGTGCCGGGGAGCCCGGGGAGTGGTCATGACCGGGCGTAACCATACGAGCGGCCGTGCCACCACCTCGGCATCCGGCGGCTCATCGGCCTCACTCACCCATACCGTCATGCGGCCGGTGAAATGCTCGATTCCGATCATCCGGCTGTCGGCGAAGTCGACGAGCACCCCGAAGCCCGGGCTGTTACCGGCGGGAAAGGCGTCACCGGCGGTACCTTCCAGGATCCCGGCCAGGGCCGCACCGAGATCGGTGACGACGTCCGCATCCGTCTGCATCGTGACTGCGGTGAGCGCCTCGACCAGTCGCTGGGCGGCGACGTCCGAGGCGTGTGGGCGGTAGGCGGCAAACTCGGGGGGCGCGGTCCACTTCTGGGTGTACCAGGCCAGTACATCGGCCGCTGTCCGTTCGCGCCACGGCCACTGCCAGCGGACCCGCCGGACGGCGAGCGGATCGGTGGCGCCGTTGAGCAACGAGGTGGCGACACCGAACTCACCCCGCCGGACTGTCTGGGGGGCGTCGCCAGGCAGGCGTTCCGCGCGACGGTCGTCCAGGATCCCGGCGATGATCCGGGCGCGTTCGTCGAGGAGTCGCTGCGCCTGCGCCCGGTCGTGGCCGGCCAGTTCGATCGCCGCGGCGCCGTCCTCGGGTGAGAGGCCGACCTCGGCCGCCCGGGCGTTCAGGTCGGTCCAGGCTCGTTCGACGTCGGCGACGGCCGCGGCCCGGGACAACTCGAGGTCGGATTCGAGGCGTTCGAGGTCGTCGTCACCGAGGATGTCCGCGGAGTCCAGCACTTCGATCAGCAGCATTTCGGCCATCGAGTACCGGCCGTCGGCGATGATCGTGGTGATCCCCTCCGCGAGGTGGACCGGGTGGGCTATACCGTCCAGCAGGAGATCCACAGCGGTGCTGAGCTCCGGCCGATTGCCCCCGGCGAGTGCGGCCGCGAGCTCCGGGTAGCGCCAGCGATCGGCGGAGAGGGCGATCAGGTCGAGGACGTCGGTCGTCATGCGTTCGGCCCGGCTGTCTCGTCCGAGCGCAGCTCGGCCCATTCCTGCAGCACCGTCAATCCCTTCAGGATCTCGTGGACGAGCCGTGACTCCGGGTCGGCAGACCTCTCCGCCTCGGAGAACAGCGCGGGTAGTTCCTGTTTCACGACGACGGCCAGTGTCCGGGCGGCGTCGAGGTGCTTGGCTGTGTCGGTGTCGGCGAGCAGGTCCGCGTCACCGGTCTTGTCGTAGATGGCGACGAGCGCACGTACGTCGTTGGTGATCGTGGTGAGCTGGCGTATCAGTTTTCGCCGGTGGTCGCCGTGAATCGGTTCTTTACGGCTGTCCACCGCACGGCTCGCGTCGTCGATCAGCCGGTCGAGGTCTCTGCCGGTGGGGATCGCCGCACTCAACCGCCCGGCGATCTCGCGGATGTCCCGGCCGCGGACCCGGACGGCCAGCTCTGCGAAGATGCCGGGTTTCGTCTCGTCGAACAGTTCGCGCAGGGTCCGGGTGCTGTGCATGTTGGCCATGGGGGCGTGCGCCGCCCGATCCAGCGCGACATCGAGACCTTGCCAGAGTTCGATCTGCTCGGTCAGTTCCTCGCGACGGTCCAGGCGCAACCGGATCTGGGCGAGCGGAAGGGGCCGGTGGTAGCTGGCGTCGGCGTAGGCGAGGGCGGCTGCCGCGAGCGGCTGCCAATCCGGGCCGAGCCGGGCGCGATGCAGGTCGAGGAGCATCGCGACGTCAGGATCGCCGTACATCAGCACCCGATCCAGCGCCGCGGCGAGTACCGCGGTGACGACAGGGCCGTCGGCGGCCGTCATCGCCGGTATCGTGGCGGCCAGCACCTCGCCGTACGGGGTGAGGCCACGGGCCGCGGCGACCAGGGTCAGCTCCGGGGCCGGCCGGAAGTCACCGTCGGCCGGAGCACGCAGGAGCGCCGCCTCCCGGTACCGGCCTTCCGTCCACAGATCTTCGACCAGCCACTGCTGCCACCTCGTCATGCGCCCGGGTGGCGCGGTCGCGGCATGCCTGCTCAGGCAGAACGCCGCGGTCACCCGCAGCAGCGGCCGCCCGGAACTTTGGGCCAGCCTGTCGAGGACGTCCCAGGGGGAGACCGCGTCGTGGCCGAGTTGCCCGGCGATCGTCACCGCTGGATCGTCTCCCCGCGAGACGGCGGTGAGTATCCGCTGCGCGATGACGAACGTGGGGTCGTCGCCGGCGGCGAGAAGGTGTCTGACCGGGGCGGCCTCGGTCACCGCGACACCTGCCGAACGAGCGACGCCGTCCGCGGCGGCCCGGCCGGAAAGCCGGACACCGACCTCGCTGTGCTGCTGGTGCGCCGGCATGGCCTGGTAGGCGCCGTCGAAGGAGAGGAAGTTGAAGCTGGTGACGACCGCCTCGTCGTCCCAGACCAGGATCTTCGCGTGGTTGGCGTCGCGGATCACCCGCAGGCGCATCGGATGCTGCGCGGCCAGGTCGAGCAGGGCCTGCTCGGTCGCTGTCGGCGTGTTCGAGAGCGCGCCGCCGTCGGGCTGGAGCAGTCTCTCTTTGTCCTCCGGCCGCCCGTAGCGGATGGTGATGGCCACGCCGCGGGCTGCCGCACGTTTGAGGGCGTCCAGCATCCGTTCGTCCACCACCCTGCCGCTCAGCTGGTCCGAGGTGATCACGAGACGTTCCCGGGCCTGCCGCAAGGCGGACCACAACAGGCGACGGTGCTCTCCGTCGATCACCACCGAGGCTGCGGGGTGGGTGCGGCCCTCGATCTGATCCGTCATCTTCCCGGCGAGGTCCCGCCAGCCGCCCGCCCACATCTGGGCTGCCAGGATCGCAGCGTCGTCGTCGCTCTCGTCCGGGGTGTCCGGGACGGATGGGTACCGTGGTAGCCAAACCGACTCCGGATCGGTGCCCCTCGGCGCCAGCGGCGCGAAGTCCTGGCCGGTGACGAACATCAGCTGACTCATCTGGTATCCCGGAATCGCCGTTCGCGCCCATCGCAGAAGTTCCCGGATCACCTGGCTGCCGCCGTTGCCGCCGGCCGCGGCCGGAGCCGTCAGCCGGACTCCTGTCTCGTGCTGCGGAACCGCCCGGCTGAGCATGTTCCAGCTGGTCAGTAGAGCGGCCCGGTCGTCGGCTACAACGATCTTGGCGTGTGTCCGGACGGCGGTGTCCGGGGCGAGGAACCATGGTCCGGTGGGCGCCGGGTCCGGTACGGCCGCCGGGTCCGCTTCGTCGTCGGCGAACTCCATCAGGGTACGGGCACCGGTGCGCAGCACGGTGTCGTAGAGCAGCCCCTTCACATCGGGGTCCAGCTTGCTGTCGGACCTGATGCCCCACAACAGGACGACGCGCACGTTGTTCTTCAGCGCGGTCCGCAGCTCGGGAACCAGCGCCTGCAGCCCCTTGTAGCTGATCCACGGGCAGGCTATGACCAACTGGGTACGCGCCGAGCGGATGACCCCGGCGATCGCCGGCAGGTGCTCCGGGCCGTTCAGCACCTCGCAGGTGACCTCGGACTCGACCCGCGCGTCGATCATCCCGCGCAGCTGCCGGTAGTCGTCCGCCATCAGCCGGTGGGCCCGGCGTCGCTGCCCGGCCGGGGCGTCCACCGCTTTCGCGGCCTGATCGGCCAGCCGCTTGACAGCCCGGGTCAGCGTGGGCGCGGCAAGCAGCCCGGGTGCCAGGAGTCTGCGGAGCGCCTGGACGAACGGGTCGTCAGGACGGCTGGTGACCAGCCGTGTGAGCTGCGCTGTAGCAGCGACCCGGTAGGTTTCCGGCAGCAGGCTGTCGATCACCGAGACGCTGATCTCGTCGTTGTCCGGGTCGACGGCGGCCTGAATCTCCACGGGCAGCCAGCGCCGCCCGCCCGCACCGGTGAGAGTCTCGGCTCGGTACGCGCCGAGCACCCGGCGAGGGCGGGTCGGGACATGCCCTCCGTCGTTCTCCGGCGGTGGTGGCGCTTCCTCCTGGGCGAGGCCCCGCTCGATCGCACGGAGCAGGTCGGCCTGCTCCGCGGTGTCGATCCGGATCGGGCTGTTCTCCACCGGGACGGCCAGACGGGGTTTGCCGTCGTAGCCTGGCCGGGAGGCCGGCATCACGTAACCGGACAGCTTGTCGATCATGACTAGCCGCTCGTCGATGAGGCTCTCCGCACTGCGCAGCTGCGCGAGCTTCTCGTCGGCGATGCTCTGCGCGACGTCAGCGGTGACCTCGAGCCCGGCATAGGCCTTGACCAGCCGCAGGTATCCGGTCCGCCACAGGTCCTGTACCACGTCCAGGGCCATCCGGCGGCTGAGGCCGAGAACCGCGCAAAGCGTCGGCAGGGTACTCGCGCCCGCGTGCACCGCTTTGAGTATGACCTGTTCCACCGGGGTCAGCGTCTCCTGGTAGCCCAGCCGGACCCGGATCTTGGCGGCCTCACACGGCACGTAGACGGTCAGCTTCTCGCCGCTCACGACAGCTCCCCGGTGGAGTCGTCGTCCACCGGCCCGGCCACCAGACCGGGTAGATTGCCGTACAGCTCCTCGGCGGACAGCCGGACCCCGTAGAGCTCGACGGCACGGCAGACGTCGGGCCAGAAACCGGTGTTGCGCGCGTAGTGGTCGAACCGGCCGATCAGTACGAGCTGCCGCCGCGCCCGGGAGAACAGGACGTTCACCAGCTGCCGCTGAGCCAGGTGCCCGAGACCGCCGCCCGGTGCCACGACGCCGGTCCGGCCGCGGCGTGCCCTGTCCCTGACCAGGGACACGATCACCATGTCAGCCTCACGGCCCTGGAACGCGTGCACGGTCGACAGGTACGGCCGGGCCTGGCCCACCCCTTGCAACAGCCGCATCTGTTCCCGGTACGGGGTGAGCACCGCCAGCGGATCAGGCCCGTACCCGCCCTTGTTCGCGACCGGGAACGGATCGAGATCCTCCAGGAACCGCCTCACCAGCGCCGCCTCGCCCGAGTTCGACCAATACGGCTCGTCATGACAGGACGCGATGCCGGCGGTGTCCAGCCACACCAACGACTGCTGATCCAACAGGCGAGGCCGCTTCAGCCGTATCGGGGGAGTCCGCTTGGTGACGTCCTCATCGATGTAGGTCGCCAGGTCACCGATCGGCAGGCCGTCCGCCGGAGCGACCGGTGGCTGCTCCGCGGCGGGGTAGAAGACCCGGCTGACCAGTTCGCCGATCGGCTCACGCATCCGGAACTGCGTCGACATCCGCGTCAACGGCAACTTGGGGTCGGCCGGTCCTTCGAAGAGCGTGCCGAACAGGTCGAACCTCCGCATGTAATCGATCACCTTGTCCGGGGTGATGGCGGCCATCGGGGCGTTCGTGTCGGCGGCGCAGGCGTCCAGGAACCGTTTGAGGTCCTGCCGGCGATGCGCCGGCAGCTGGAAGTGGTCCCCGATGAGAGTCCACCGCTGCCCGCGTAGCAGCGGCATGACCACCTCCGTCGGCCACGCCTTCGCGGCCTCCTCCACCACCACCCAGTTGAACACCGACTGGGTGGTGGGCGACAGCAACTCCGGCGCGGACGCCGCACAGGTGGCGAAGACCAGGTTGGCACCCCGGTGCAGGCGGTCGGCCAGTTCGGGTACGACCCACTCCTCGGTCTTCTCTCCCGAGAGCATCCGGGACCACTCGCCGAGCACCGCGACCAGCGGTCCGGGCATGTCCGATTCCGGTTTCTCCGTGAGCCGGTCGACCCGGGCCCTGACCTCGGCGGTCAGCCGGACCGCAGCGTCGAGCCGCCGCCACGGGCGGACCGCGCGATCGACTCGCTCCTGAGCGGCCAGGCCGCGGGTACTCACCCGCAGCGCGAGCGGGCGCATCCGATCCTCGGTGACGTGCTGGATCGGGCGCCCCGTATCGTCCATCTCGCCCAGTTCCCGCAGCACCCGCATGGCCAGGTTGTCCAGGGCGAAGTTCGACTGAGCCGACACCAGGATCCGGGCGGTCGGGTCCCGCTGCAGGTAGGCGGCGATAGCGGCTGCGGCCACCCGCGTCTTGCCGGTCCCAGGGGGCCCCTGCACCGCGGAGAACGGCTCGCACACGAGAATCTCCTGAACCACCTCCCGCCCGCCGCCTTTCAGCCCGGCGCCGGCCTCCTTCCAATGGTGCGCGAAGGTCCGGATCGTGCGCGGACGGCGCAGGTACTCCTGAAGATGCCTGGCACGGTAGAGCTCCAGGCTCGCGGCACGTTGCCGGTCCAGGCTCTGCTGACTGCCCCGATCGTCGGCGGGCCGGATCCAGCCCCTCTTCGGCAGTGGCTGCTCGCCGGGTCTGCGGCGTAGCCGTACCCGGTCCTGACCCTCCTTGCTCTCGACATGGGCCCGGCTGACCCATCGGCCGGGCCGCCCGTTGCGGTCCTCGAGCACGTCGACCTCGGAGTCGCCGTCCTCGTTCTCCAGAGCACCGAAGAAGACCCCGAACTCCGGGCGCAAAGCCGGAGTCGCCGCGTACTTGACGAAGAGAGCCGAACCGACGATGCGGTGCTGGTCACGTTGCGCGTCGTAATGGACCAGGACGGTGGAGCCGTCGGCGGGTTCGGCGACCTCGAACGGATATGTCCGCGCCTTCAGCTCCACCTCTTGAAAATCCAGGAGCCAGTCGATCGCCTCCCGGAAACCCAGTTCGTCGGGTGAGGCGGTGTCCACCGGCCGGGTCGCCTCGACGAGAACCTTCCAGGACGGCGACCGGGCGATCCGGCGGGCCATGTACGCGCGATCGACGTCGATAGCCCGCAACTCCAGATCCGGCACCAGCCGGGCCGAGGTCCAATCCAGCTCCCGCAGTTTCTTCTCGTTCACCGCCAGATCGAGCCGGGCGACGTACCGGATGATCAACGCCTGCTCGGTGTGTGTCTCCATCGCCCCGTGCTCGTCCCTGGGCCGGTAGTAGTCGCAGAACCATGCCAGGTCCGTGCCCCGGATCACCTGGGTGGCGGTGATGGTGCTCGCCCGGGTACCACGTACGAACGGCTCGGCCCCGAACGGCGAGTACGTCATGTAGGCACCGCGCATCTCGGCGGCGATGTAGGCCGCCAGCTCCTCACGCCCTGAATCGGTCTCCGGGTTCTGCTTGACGAACCCCCACCGGTGGATGGTCTCCGAACTCTCCACCGGCATGAAGACCATGAGGTGTTTCCGGGCGGCGACAGGACCCTCGATGTCCGTCATGATCCGGTCGTAGGCGCTGCTGAGACGGCCGAGCACCTCATCCGCCGACGGCCGGTCGTCGGCGTCGTCAGCCAACATGGAGGCCAGCAACCCAGCCAGATCGGGCGGAACCCGGGTGTCGTTCAGCACCGTCTCGCGCAGGTACCGGGCGAACGTCCGGGAAGCCCGATAGCCCAGCCCGGCAGTCTTTCGATCCACCGTCCCGCCTGGCCAGGCGGGACGGTGTTCCGCCGGAAACGGCCCGAGAAACCACTCCCAGACGACCGCGGCCAGCCCGTACACATCCGACTGCGGGCTCTCCACCAGGTTCGCCTCGGCACCGAGCAGGAACGCGACCCGCTCCGGCGGAGCGTAGGTGAGGTCCCCGCCGAGAACCTCACGCAGTTCACCGGGATCAGCGGTGCTGTCCACCGTCGTCCGGAACAGGTCGAGGATCAACGAGCTCAGCTCGAAACGCGCCAGCCGTAACTGCCCCCCGTCGTGGACGTCGATACTGGCCGGCGACACACTGCGGTGGCTGATGCCGAGGAAATGCAGCTCGGCGAGACCCTCCGCCAGGGACCGGAACTGCCTTACCGCCTCCGCCCGCTGGGCCTGGTACCGGTCGATCTCCGTGGACCCGGCACACCGCTCGCTCCCGCGGGTGGCGACGAACGCCATCCCTCCCGGCACCTGCGCCTGCTGGGTCATCGTGTCGTCCAGGTATCCGCCGTCGAGAACGACGGGAAGCGCGGGATGCGAAGTGCCCGAAGCCCTCAGCAGCGATCGGACGTCCTGTTCCCAGAGCAGGCCGCCCAGCTCCTCGATGCCGAGAAAGAGCTGGATGTCGACTGTCCGCATGGTGCGGTCCAGCAACCGCAGGCGATAGATGCGGCCGGGTGCCAGCTCCTCCGCCTCGACCGGCTCGTCCTCGTCCTCATCACCCGAGCGGTACGGCCCGAACTCCGCGTCCGGGCCACAGAGGAATCGTTCGACGAGCCTGACCGCATCCGCAGTGGAACCCACATCGCCCCCAGCCGCTCAAAGTACGGCGAGCGTACGCGTGCTTCCCGTGACCGGAAACCCACCGGGAGTGCGGATTCTCCGCTGAGTTCGGCATTGCCGCGCAGGCGGAAATCAGCCGCGAATCAGCTCGCCGTCCATGTCGAGGGTCCCCCGAACGAGGGTTGAGTCGAGTCCATGAAGGTCTCGGCTGGCGAGACCGGAAACGGAGTGAACGATCATGAGCGACCTGCACCTCCTCCGGGACGAGCGGCCGATCGAAGGCCGGCTGTTCTTCGCCACCCCCTGGGGGAAGAAGGAACTGCCGGACGGCAGCGTCTTCGACTTCGACGCGTTCTACGAGAACGAGTTGAAGGCGACGGCCGAAGCGGCCGGGTTCACCCCCGTCCGGGCGGACAACATCTACGGCCCGCAGTCGGTGATGACACCGATCTGGCGCGGCATCCAGCAGGCCGAGATCGTCGCCATCGACTTCACCCTGCGCAACCCCAACGTCGCGATGGAGTACATGATGGCGATGCTGATCGGCAAGCGGTGCGTCTACCTCACCCAGGACCCCGACGACATCCCGACCGATGTACGCGGAAGGCTGCGGTACATCCGATACAGCGATCGCTACCAGGACGTTAGCCGGATGCGTGAGGAACTGCGCAACCAACTGGTCGCCATTCGGTCCGAGCCCGCGGTCGAGATGGCCCTGGTACCGATGGCGGCTGGCGGGACCGACCCGGTGCCCGCCACCGTGATCACCGTGACCTCCGAGTTCGCCGTGATCGAGGCGAGCGGCGGCAGACGGGGCGTGCTCGGCAACGCCGATGTCGACTACAACCGGATCGTGCCCGACATGACACGGCTGTACTCGATCGGCGACAGAGTCACCGGTGCCTTTGACGTCGATACCGGCGGCGGCATGAAATACACCCTGCTCGCCGGCATCCCGAACCCGTGGCCGCGACTGCGCACCGAATTCCCCTCCGGCACCACGATCAGCGGCCTGGTCCGCCGGACCCGCGACGGCATCGGAGCGTTCGTCGAGGTCGGGTACGGCATCGACGGCCTGATCCACGTCTCGTCGCTCGCGGGCCGCGTCCTCACCGCCGGGGATCAGGTGGTGGCCAGCGTGATCAGGGTCGACTCCGACCGGCGAAGGATCTCCCTCGCGCTGGACCGGGTCGTTGCCGCCACCGGGCCGGTCACCCCCTCCGAGACGCTGGGCGACGGCCTCGCCGACCTCCGGCCGGGCCAGAGGCTCGAGGCCGAGATCGTCAAGGTGGTGCGCCAGGGAGAAGGCGGATACCTGCTGGTCCAGCTCCCGTCGCGGCGCAAGCCCGCGATGCTGCACTCCTCGGCGATGACCCCGGCCCTCCGCCAGGACCTCGCGAAGGACGACGTCGAGGCGGGCGAGATCCTCGATGTCGAAGTGTTGCGGATCGACGCCACCCGGGACCGCGTCACGGTCCGTGACCTCCCGGAGTCTACGCCCTCGTGAACGGCGCTGCGGCGATCGCGGCCGGCGTGCCGCCCCGCGATCGCCGCGGCCGCCCGGGCAGGGGATACGGATCGCCGGTCCTGGCACGGCCCGGTTGCTGGTCACCCTGAGCGACCGCCAGTTGTTGATCGTCCGTACCAGGGCTGCGACCGCATCCCGTCGCCGCTCGAACCGTAGGCCCATCCGGCAGGCACTCCGCATCCCAGAACGCTGAGCCGGTGTTCCGTCGATGTCCAAGGTTTGCCGCTTCCAGCGGTCCGGGCAGTGGGCCGCATCAGGATGCCGATCGCTGTGGCGTGACCTGAAGTGCGATCACACCGCGCTCGGTGCCGGCGACGACGTGCCCACCCCGTCCGGCGACCGCCAGGATCGGCGTGTCGAGCACGATCCTCCGCTCCGGTTCGGTGCCGACACCACCGATCAGCAGCGCCGACCCCGCCGCCAGCGCCAGCCGCCCGGCGCCGAGGTGGGCCAGCCCGCTGACCGCCGTGCCGACGCGGACCTCGCCCGGGTGTGCCACCGGGCGTTCCCGCCGTAGCGACCAGCGGCGATGCCGTGCCACCGCCAGATTCCAGGCACGGACACCGCCGGCGGCGTCGGCGGTGACCGCCATCGGATGTTCGCCGACCTGGCAGATCGCGACGGCCGTGACGGCGGCGGTGTGCCCGGTCAACGGCTCGCCCAGCGGCCGCCCGGTGGCCAGGCTCCACAACCGGACGGTACGGTCCGCGCCGCCGCTGACCACGATGTCCGTCTCGTCGAGTCGCCCGACCGCGACGCAGGTGATCGCGCCGGTGTGCTCGGTCAGCGGCCCGCCCCGGGGGAGCCCGGTCGCCGGGTCCCACAACCGCACCGCGTGATCGTCACCGCCGGTGACCACCACGGGTTCGCGGTCGACGTGACCGACGGCCACGCACGCCGCCCCGCCGGGATGCCCGGCCAGCGGGTCACCGAGCGCCCGGCCGGCGGCGAGGTCCCACAGCCGGACGGTGCGGTCCGGCCCGGCGGACACGGCGACGCTGCGACGGTCGATCTCGGTCATGGCGAGTGCGGTGACCGGGCCGGTGTGGCCGGTCAGCACCGCCCCCACCGGCTGCCCTGTGCTCAGGCTCCACATCCGGACGCAGCGGTCGGCGCCGCCGGAGACCACCACCGCGACGCCGTTCAGGTCGCCGATGGCCACCGCGCCGACGGCGTCGCGCTCGGCGGTGGCGTACTCCAGTGGCGTGCCGGTGGCGAGGTCCCAGACCCGGATGCTGTTGTCGTGGCCGCCGGCGACGACGACCGGGGCACCCTCGCGCTCCACCACGGCAACCGCCCGGACCCCACCGCTGTGCCCGGTCAGCGGCTTGCCGACGATCTTGCGGGTCGCCACGTCCCATACCCGTACGGTCCGGTCCTCGCTGCCCGACACCAGTACCGGCCGGTCGTCGATCCGGGCCAGGGCCAGAGCGGTGACCGTGTCGTAGTGCCCGGTCAGCGGCTTGCCGAGCGGTTCGCAGGTGACCAGGTCCCACAGGCGCACCGTGCTGTCGGCGGCCCCGGAGAACGCGATCTGCCGCCCGTCGACCTCACCGAGCGCCACCGCCCAGATCGTCCCGGAGTGGCCGCTCATCGGCTGGTCGACCAGGCGGCCGTTCTCCAGGTTCCACAGCCGCAGCCGCTTGTCGCGTCCTCCCGAGACCGCGATCGGTCGATCGTCGAGCCGGCCGACGGCGAGCGCGGTGACGCCGCCGCTGTGACCGACGCCGTGGTGCAGCTGCGTCATGGCGTTCAGATCCCAGACACGTACCGTGTGGTCGTCGGCGCCGGACACCGCGACCGGCTGGCCGTCGATCTCGGTCAGCGCCACCGCCCACACCCAAGCGCCGTGACCTGTCAGCGGCTCGCCGAGCGGCCGGTGCTCGGCGAGATCCCAGAGCCGCAACCGGTGGTCGGCGCCGCCGGAGACGACGACCGGACGGCCGTCGCGGGTGCCGTTCGCGATCGACCAGACCGCGCCGGTGTGGCCGGTGAGCGGCCGGCCGATCGGATGGCCGGTCAGCAGGTCCCACACCCGTACGGTGTGGTCGGCGCTGCCGGAGACCACGACCGGTGTCCCGTCGAGGCTCTGCGCGGCCAGCGACATCACCGCGTCGCTGTGCCCGGCGAACGGCCGGCCACCGTGCCCTGGCAGGGCCGAGTCCCACAACCGTACGGTGTGGTCGTGACCGCCGGAGACCACGACCGGCCAGCCGTTGACGTGTCCGAAGGCGACCGCGGCGACGCCGCGGGTGTGCCCGGCGAGCGGCTCGCCGAGGGTGCGGCCGGTGGCCAGGGCCCACACCCGGACGGTCCGGTCGTCGGAGCTCGACAGTACGACCGGTGTGCCGTCCAGTTCGGCGAGGGCGAGATCGGTGACCGCCTCGGTGTGGCCGGTCAGCGGAAGTCCGATGGGGCTGTGGCTGCTGACGTTCCACCGCCGGACGATGCCGTCCCGGTCCGCGGAGACGGCCGTCGGCACCTCGTCGTGAACGGCGACGACGATCGCGCTCAGCGGCGCGTCGTGTCCGCTGATCGGTTTGCCCAGCGGGGCGCCGTCGGTCAGATCCCAGACCCGGATGGTGGTGTCGTGCCCACCGCTGACCACGATCGGGGATCCGTCGAGCTCACCGAGCGCCACCGCCGTGACCGCACCGGTGTGCCCGGTCAGGGGTGGGCCGACGGGGCGGCCGGTGCACGGATCCCACCGGCGGACGGTGCCGTCCCGGCCGGCCGAGACCAGCCAGGTGCGCCCGCCGACGGTGCCGAGGCCGAGCGCGGTGACGCCACCGGTGTGCCCGGTAAGAGGTTCGCCGGCAGGCGAGCCGGTGTCCAGGTCCCAGACGCGGATCGTCCGGTCGTCGCTGCCGGAGACCGCCACCGTACGGTCACCGGCCCGGCCGGTCACGACGGCGGTGACGCTGGCGGTGTGGCCGCGCAGCGGGCCGTCCATCGGTTCGCCGCTCGCCAGGTCCCACAGCCGCAGAGTGTGGTCGTCGGCGCCGGTGACGGCCACGTCGGCGCCGGCTCGCCGGCCGACCGCGGCGCACAGCACGGCGCCGGTGTGCCCGGCCAGCGGGCGGTGCGGAAGATCCACATGCCAGGACGACCACCGCGCCGACCACGGCCGCGGAACCTCGGCGACGGCGTCGGCGAGGGCGGTCGCCCCACCGCACCGGGCGGCCAGCTCGAGGTAGGCGGCGTGCGTACCCTCCGTGCCCACACCGAGGTGCTCCTCGGCCCGGCGGTACGCGTCGACCGCGGCCCGGGCGGCCTCACTGCGGGCCGCCGGCAGCGCGGCCACCACCTGGGGGTGGGCCGCGGCCAGCAGGAAACCGACATCGGTGAACAGGTCGTCCGCGTCCTGCCCGGCGGCGGCGTGAGTGATCAGATGGGTTCGGGTGTACGCCTGCGCGTCCGCCCAGCCGGGCCCCTGCCCGGCGGTTCGCGGCACCGCGGCGCGCAGTGCGCCGGCGATGGCGTGGTGGTCGGCCGTCTCGTCGCGGCCGGCGCGCAGGCACCCGGCGAGGGCGGCGTGGCTCAGCCGGTACACGGACTGACCGTCGCTCAGATCCTCCACGACGTACCCGGGCACGGTGTCGCAGAGCCAGCGCAGGTCGTCGTGCCCGTACCGCTCGCCCGGGTGCAGGGCCTCGGCCAGCGCGGGCCAGGTGTCCTCCCACGGCAGGCCGTTGCCCTGGGCGTACGCCAGCGGCAGCAGCAGCGCCTTGGCCCGGGCGGCCTCGCTTCCCAGCCGGCCGGACAGTTCGGCGTCAACGGCCGCGTCGAGGTCATGGGGCAGCGCCGCGTGCCACTGCGGGTCGGCGAGGGAGGCGAGGCTCGCATTGGCGGCGACGGACGCGGCGACGATCCGGGCGGTGAGGAACGACGGTTCGGGCCCCGCTGCGATCGCCTCGGCGGCCCGCGCCCGGAGGGTCGCGTCGGCTGTCGCGAACAGCCCGTCCGGAAGCGCCCTCCGCAGTTCCTCGCCCGCCAGTTCGCGGACCGCGTCGCGATCGATGTACTCCTCCGCGTCCAGGTCGACGATCCGCGCCTCGGCGCCGAACAACGGCAGCAGTTCATGGCGTACGGCGAGCAGCGCACGCAACCCACCGTCAGCGGCCGCGAGCAGGGCCGACACGGCGCGGATCAGTTCCGGCGGGTCCACCGCCTCGTCCACCCCGTCGACCACGACGGTCAGTGGCCGGCCGGCGTCGGCGCGGCCGTGGTACGAATGGTGTGGTGCGCCCGCGCCGGTGGGCCCGGCCTTCGGTGCGGCGGTGATCCGGGCCACCACGTCGTCGACGGTGCGGCCCTTGGCGTCCAGCCGGAGACCGGGACCGGCCGCCGCGCCGCCGATGGCGTGATCCGTGCCGGCCGCGGCCCGCAGCAGTGCCGACTTGCCGGAGCCCACCGCCCCCGCGACCACCAGAAGGACCGGCGCGTCCCGGCCGGCCGCCAGCCAGCCGGTGACGGCGGCGAGGGCCGCGCGGCGGCCGATGAACCGCGTCGAGGCCGCCGCGGTGGGCGTGTGGCGGGGATTCGGCAGGGTCACACCCGTCCCGCCGGCCGGCCCGGCGTGGTGGTGCGTGACGGCCAGATCCGCTGCGCGGGTGTCCACGGCCGGGCCGTCCGGGGCGCCGGTGGGCACCGGCGCCCCGGACGCGATCTCGTGCGACAGGCCGGCCCGCAGCGTACGGACGATCCCGGCCAGTGTCAGCACCGGTTGGGTGGGGCCACCGCTGGCCGGCGACATGGCGGCACGGGCGAACCGCACGGCGAACGGCGAGGGCGCCGGAGCAGAGGCTCCCGCGTCGTCGCCGGTGTGTACCGCGACGGCCGGGGTGACGGCGAGGACCACCTCCAGTACGGCGTCGGCCGCGACCCCCGCCGGCCCGGCACGCAACCGGGCCCGCACCGCCCGCGCGGCATCCTCCGGGTCACCGCGCACGTCCAGCAGGAGCGCGAGCCGGCGTACCGGGGTGTCGGCGAGCAGCGATGCCACGATCCTTCCCAGCCGCACACCCGCCCGCTCGCCCGGCGGATCGGGCAGCAGCAGGAGGTCGTCCTCGACGACGGAGGCACGGGCCGCGATCGTCACGACCAGGGTGTCGCTGCCGGTGCACTCGCCGGCCAGGTCACGCAGTTGCTCCCCCAGCGTGTTGCCGAGGGTGAGGATCGGCCCTTGCCGAAAACCGAGGGACGTGGTGAACAGCGCACCCACCGCGTCGCCGTCGCCGCTGTCGTCGCTGGGAGCGACGGCCTCCACGACCGTCACCAACAGCCGCGCAGCGTTGTCCGGCATCGGAGGAACGGGGGTCATCGGCCACCTCCATCGCGCACTGGAACACCCGAAATGCTATGTTTGTTACGCCCCTGAGGGGTGCGAACCCTCTACCGGCACGCTCCGTGGCCGCCCTTATCCGCGAAATCATCACGCCGGGGCCCGGGCCGCGGTTCTGGAGGACCCCTTCGGCGCTGAACCACTGGACTCACCGGATCCGACCGTTCGGGTGCTGGACATGCCGGTCATGCTGCGCCCGGCCGGAGCTGTCCAGGACTGCGGTGCGGCCGTGCATGTCGCTCGAGTCTCGGATCCCGACGAGCTGGCCACCGCGGAACGGACGATCGTCGAGGGCTTCCCGGTCTCCGCTCTGCGGCCCTGGCGCAAGGGGGAGGGGCTGCCGGCACGCGTGCTGAACGTCCCTGGCCACTTCGTCTGGCTCGCCCGGCTGCGGGGCCGGCCGGCCGCCGCCGGATGCACCTTCGACGACGGCGGTGTCGTCGGGGTGTACTGGCTTGCGACCTTGCCCGGGCACCGCTCGGCGGGCCTCGGCCGGGCGATCATGACCAAGGCCCTCGCCGCCCATCCCGGCCGGCCGTTCATGCTGACCGCGACGGAGGCCGGACGGCCGCTGTACGAGTCGATGAGCTTCCGGGCTGTAGCGACGACGACGTGGTACATGCGACCGGCCAGGACTTCCTGAACTGCCGCATGACCGGCAGTCACCCGCCACGCCGGTGCCTGCCATCAGCACCGTCCCACGCCGCCGCATCCTCCTCGCCGGCTCCTGCCCGTCCGAGGGCTCGGTCATGGCCGGACCGGCAGCCGGTCCAGGTCGTCCCGGGGCACCTCCGTCCGCCGGTCGATCCGGTCGGTCTCCCACGTCGAGGTGTCGATCAGCCACCACCGGTCCACGGTGACCAGGTAGAGCCGGTGCGCGGCCGGCGCGGCCAGCCGGGCCGGTTCCAGCTGGTACTCGGCCCGCTGCCGGGGGTCGGGGAACACCGCCCGGTAGAAGCCGGCGTGGTAGCCGGGCAGATCGTCCGGGGAGATCTCCACGCACGTCCCGGTGAACTGGGCGCCGTCGGTCGCGGCGACGTCCAGCCCGGGACCGGCCGGGGCGGTGAACAGAGCGCCGCTCACCGAGGCGTTCGCCGCCACGTCGAGGCTGTGCCGGGAACCGGTCGCCGAGCCGAACACCAGGCGCAGCGGGCCGGCGAACCACGCGTACTCGAGGGTGGCCACCCACGGCTCGCCCTCCGGTGACACGGTCGCCAGGTTGACGTAGCGGGCCCGGTCCAGCAGACGGCGGGTCCGGTCCAGCGGGGCTGAGGGCTGCTCCGTGCCCTCGGCCATGGTCTGCCAGAAGGCGGTCTCCAGGGCGTGCACCGTGGTCGCCGTGCGGACGGCGTCGGCCGGATCGTCGCCCGCCGCCAGGCCGTCGCGCAGCGTCTGCTCGGCCAGGTCCAGCAGCTCCCGCGGAGTGTCGGCGAAGAACCGGAAGTGTCCGACCGCCTTGTCGTCGAAGCCGTACCGGCTGGTCAGCGCGTCGGCCACCCGCGCGTACAGAGCGCCCGAGCCGGGAGCGTTGGCGAGCAGCGCCAGGGCCACGTCGCTGCGGGTGCCGTGCACCGCGGTCCGGGTCAGGTACGCGGGGTACGCCTGGGCGAGCGGCCGGGGCTCGTACGATCGCAGATCCAGCTCGCTCATCCCGGTCGCCACCGCGAAACCGTCCAGCAGCAGCAGCGCCGTCGCCTCGCCCTGGGCCATCGCCAGGAACAGATCACCGCCGGCGCCGGCCGGGAAACGAGAGCCCAGCAGGGCGAAGCTGCGCCGGTCGCTGTCCACCAGGCGGTGCAGCTCACCGGCCAGGGCCCGGAGCCGCTCCCGCGGTATCTCGCCGGTCTCCAGCCGGTCGACGAACGGGTTCGGCCGCTGACTCGCGGCCATCCGGTCCCGTGCCTCGGCGACGAGGCGGCTCACCTCGCTGGTCATCGCGGACTCCTTCGCTGCTGCGGACCCGGCGCCGGTTCGGCGATCCACGGGCCGTCGATCGACGGGTCGACGACACCCTCCTCCAGCCAGGTGAGACCGTCGGCCAGGACGGCGCGGGCCAGCGCGCGGTCCTCGGCGTCGGTGTTGTCGGTGGTCGAGGTCAGCAGGGCGGTGATCCGGGTCCGGGCCTGCCGGCAGAACGTGTCGGCCAGCCGGGCCGGGGTGTCGTCGCCGGGCCGGAGGGCCGCCGCGTAGGCGCAGGCGGTGCTCATCGCGTACAACTCGGCCGCGACGTCGACGAGCCGGCCCACGGTCCGCTGTCCGGTGTCCGGGTCGCCGTCCTGCCCGGCGAGCTCGGCGAACGCCGCCGCGACCCGCCCGGCCGTCTCCGCCGCGAAGCCGAGATGACCGGTGAGCGTGTCGGTGGCGAAGCCGGGATGATCGGTGAGCGGCTCGGCGGCCGGTTCGGGGGGAGCGCCCCGGTGCAGGGCGACCACCGCGTCGGCGATGAAGACGCGCAGCGCCTCCGTCGACCCGTCGAAGATGCGGCCGATGCGGACGTCGCGCAGCAGCCGCTCGGCGGGCACCCCGCGTTCGCCGCGGGCCGCCGCCGACTCGGCCGTCTCGTACCCGCGGCCGCCGCGGATCTGCACCAGGTCGTCGGCGACCCGCCAGGTGTGCTCGGCGGCGAACAGTTTGGCCAGCTCGGCGTCGAGGGCGGTGTCGGCGCCCCGGTCGGCCCGGCCGCCGGTGATCTCGACCATCGCCTCCAGCGCGAACGCGGTGGCCGCGAGGTAGGCGATCTTCCCGGCGATCGCGTCGTGCTCGCCGATCGGACGGCCCCACTGGACGCGGGCGTTCGACCACTGCCGGGCGATCCGCAGGCTCCATTTGGCGGCGCCGGCGCTGACCGACGACAGTGACAGCCGTCCGGTCTCCTGTGCGGCCAGCGCCACGGTCAGGCCCGCGCCCTCCGGCCCGATGCGGCGGTCCGCCGGGACCACCACGTCGTGCAACCGGATCACCCCGTTCTCCAGCCCGCGCAGGCCCAGGAACGAGCTGCGGTGCGCCACCGTCACCCCGGGGGCGGTGGCGTCGACCACGAACACCGTCATCCCGCCGGGCCGGCCGGCGCCCGGCGGCACCATCGCCATCACCACCAGCAGGTCGGCGATGGTGCCGTTGGTGGTCCACGACTTCACGCCGTTGAGCGTGTACGTGTCGCCGGCCGCGTCGGGGACGGCGGTGGTGCGCATCCGGAACGGGTCGTTGCCGATGTCCGGTTCGGTCAGCGCGAAGGCGGAGATCTCGGTGGCGCACCGGGGCAGCAGCGCGCGCTTCTGCTCCTCGGTCCCGGCCAGCAGGACCGGCTGCGGCAACCCGATGGCCTGATGGGCGGCGAGCAGTTCGCCGAGTGACGAGTGGGCGCTGTTGACGATCATCAAGGCGCGCAGGTAGCAGCGTCCGGACAGGCCGAGCCCGCCGTACTCACGGGGGATCCGGATGGCGAGGGCGCCGAGCCGCCGCAGACCGGTGACCACGTCGTCCGGGATGCGGTCCTCGCGTTCGATCAGGTGGCTGTCGACCTGCTTGTCGCAGAACTCGCGGAGGCCGGCCAGGAACCGTTCGTCGGCGTCGGTCAGGCGCCGCGGATCGCCGGCCGGCGGTGTGAGGAGAGCGGTGCGGAGCCGTCCGAGGAACAACTCCGCACCGAAACCGGCCGTGGTCATCGGGTACCGGTCAACGTCGCCCGGATCATCGACAGCGGTCCGGCGGCGCCGATCCGCACCGACTCCACGGTGAACCCGGTCGAGGCGAGCATCTCCCGGAACTCGGACTCGGTCCGCTCCCGGCCGCCGGCCATCACCATCATGTTCACGTCGGTGAAGTAGGCGACCGCCTGATCCGGGTGGGCGGTCTCCGGCAGCACCGTCCCGACGACGAGCAGGGTCGCCGACGCGGGCAGGCGGTCCCGGCAGGACCGCAGCAGGGCCAGGGCGTCCTCGTCGTTCCAGTCCTGGAACACGCTCTTGATGATGTACAGGTCGCCGTCCTGCGGGATGTCCTGGAAGAAGTCGCCGGGCCGTGCCTCGGCCCGGTCGGCGACCCCGGCCTTCTCCAGCACGCCGGCCGCGTCGGCGATCCCGTTCGGGCTGTCGAAGACCGTGCCGCGCAGGTGCGGGTGGGCGGTGAGCAGGGCCGCGATCAAGGTGCCGTCGCCGCCGCCGAGGTCGACCACCCGGGACACGCCGGAGAAGTCGTAGGCGGCCGCGACCCGGGCCGCCGCGACCCGGGACTCCTCGCTCATCGCGTCGTGGAACAGGGCGCTGAACTCGGGGTCGGCCGCCAGGGCGGTGTAGAAGTCGGAACCCTTGGCCCGGTCGAAGGCGAGGTCGCCGGTGGCGACCGCGGAACCGAGACCCTGCCAGGCGGTGAGCCACATCGGGCTGCAGAACACCCGGGTGAAGGCCCGCAGCGAGTCCGGCGAGTCGGACCGGAGCAGGGCGCCCACCGGGGTCAGCCCGAAGCGGCCCGGTTCCGGCTCGGTGGTGATGCCGGTCGCGGCGAGCAGGCGCAGCACACGGCGCAGCGACGGCTCGTGCGTGCCGAGTTCGGCCGCCAGTTCGCCGCTGTCGCGTACCTCGTCCTTGATCAGGTCGGCGAACCCGAGGTCGGCTACCACGGCGAGGGCGTGCGAGGTCATGTATCCGCCGATCCGCTCGATCAGAGCGGTCCTCAGCCGGAGACGGTCGGTGGTGGCGGTGTCCAGTCCACTGATGCTCATGACTTGTGGTCCTTCGTGTCGGTGGGAGTGTCGAGACGGTGGCGAACCCAGACGTTGGGCTCGATGTAGACGGCGTGTCCCCGGGCGACGTCGGCCACCACCGGGGTCAGCGCGCCGGGCACGTCGACGGGTCCGCTGGTGTCGAACGGCAGCCGGGTCCAGTCGCGCCATTGGGTGAGGCTTCCGGAGATGGTCATCGAGGCGGGACAGACCTTGACGATCTCGCCGCCCGAGCGGACGTGCACGCGCAGCCACGGGTCCTGCGGCAGCCCGTCCGGGCGGGTCAGCGCGGCGTACTCGGTCATGCTCAGGTGGGTGGCGGTGTGCGCGAGGCTGGGGCGCACCGGCGCGAGGAGATCGCCGAAACCCTGGTCACGGGCGTGGTCCTGGAGCGCCCGCAGGGTACGGGCGGACAGGTTGCGCAGCTGGTGCCCGGGGACGACGGCGATCTCCAGGGCGCACAGCGCGGTGAACGGGCGGCCGAGGTAGGTGTCGGACATGCACTGGCGCAGCGCCTCGTCCCACCCGGTGCCGGGCAGGCCGGCCGGGTCGCCGTCCCAGGCCAGCGGTGCGCTGGCGGCCCGGGCCACGACGGTCCGGGTGTCGTCCAGGACCACCAGCTGGTGGGCGGCGTGCCGTTCGAAGATCCAGTGGACGAGGACCGGGTCGGGGCGGATGTAGTCGGGCCACGTCGACTCCATCGTCAGCATGGCAGTTTCCAGGTCGGGGCGGTCGGCGAGACTGGCGACGTGCAGTCCCGTGCCGGAGGTGCTCGAAACCATGACGGGATCTCCGGGTCAGTCCACCGCCGGCCGGACCGGCCGGCGGCCGGCGGGCAGCGATGTCGGTGGATGCGGGGCGCGCAGCAGGCGCAGGTATCGCTCGCGGGGGACCGGCCGTGCCCCGAGCAGCCGGACGTGGTCGCTGTCCCGCTGGACATCGACGGCCACCCCGCCGGCCTCGGCGAACCGGCGGGTCAGTTCGATCACGGCGGCCTTCCCGGCGCCGCTGCGCAGCGTGAACTGCGAGTCGGCGCTGAAGACGGTCCCGATCCGGATGCCGAACACCCCGCCGATCAGGTCCGGGCCGTCCCAGACCTCGACGCTGTGCGCGTAGCCGTACGCGTGCAGCCGGGTCAGACTCGCCAGCAGGGTGTCGGTCAGCCAGTGCTCGTCACGTCGCTGCCGGCACTCGGCCACCACCCGGGTGAAGCAGGCGTCGGCGGTGGTCGTCCAGCCGGCGTTGCGCAGCTGGCGGCGGAGACTGCGCTGGACGTGCGCTCCGGGGACGGTGATGACCGGGCGCGGATCGGGGGAACACCAGGCCACGCTGTACGGGTCCCGGCTGCCGGTCTGGAGCGCGATCCGTCCGGAGGCCACCTCGTCGGCGTGGCTGAGCTCGTTGAGCAGCTGGTGTTCCAGTCCGGGCGCGGGGAACGGGTACAGGCCCCGCCGGTAGGCGTCCAGCAGCGTACGGGGACTGAGATCGTCACCGAACGCGACCGGGCCGTCGGCGGGAGCCCTGGTCAGGTCCAGGTGGTGCCACACCGATCGGGGCCGCACCGGGCTCGGCATCAGCACGGCTGCCTCACAGGAAGTCCACCCTGGTCAGATAGCCGATGTACCGGTCCAGCAGATCGGTGCTCACCGGCGGGATGACGATGCCGCTGCCGCGCAGGGCCTCCTCCACGTTGTCGCGGGTGAAGACCGGGAACGTCGTCTCCAGGTACATCTCGGCCACGCTCATCGTCCCGGCGGCGCAGCGGTCGATGAACAGCGGCGCGAACGGGGTCATCGGGTGTCCCGGCTGCTCGATCGCGATCTCGGCGATCCGTTCCACCCATTCGTCCCACGGCACCGCGCGGACCTTGTGACCGTGGGCCCGCAACCGGTCGGCGAGCACCGAGATGTTCACCTTGCCGGGGTTGGTCAGGTGGTACACCTCGCCGCGGGGCAGCCGGGTGGCGGCGATGTGCGCGACCGCGGCGGCGAAGCAGTCCACCGGGGTGTAGTCCAGCGGCAGTTCGGCGATCGGCGCCAGGCCGGTGTCGACGACGAACTTCTTCATCGCACACATCTCGGTCGCCGTGTTCCACGCGCCGGTCCGCTGGTCGCCGGAGATGTCGGCGGCCCGGTAGACGGCCACCGGCAGCCCCTGTGCCGCGGCCTCGGCCAGCAGCGCCTCGGCCACCCACTTGCTCTCCACGTAACCGACCGACAGGTGATCGGCGTACGCGGACGGTGTCGACTCGGTGACGTGCCGGATCCCGGCGGTCCCGAATCCGGCGACCACCGCCATGGTGGAGGTGTAGTGCACCGGGATGTTGCGGTACCGGGCGGCCATCCGGATGATCTCGCGCGTGCCGCCGACGTTGGCCGGTCGCAGGTACGAGTACGGGTAGATGAAGTTGACGACGCCGCCGGGGTGGTGGATGACGTCGACGGTGCGGGCGAGCCGGTCGAACTCGTCATCGCTCAGGCCCAGCCGGGGTTCGGCCAGGTCGCCGGGGACCGCCCGGATCCGGCCGCTGTCCCGGTACCGTCGCAGGTCGTCCTGGAGGTAGTGCTCGGCGTTGGCCCGCAGCCGGGACATCGCCGAGTCCGGATCGGTGGCCCGGACCAGGCAGTGCACGGTGGCGTCGGTGGTGGCCAGCAGTTCCCGGAGCAGGTAGATCCCGAGGAAACCGGTGGCCCCGGTCAGCAGGACGTGTGCCGGGCGCTGCCAGGACGCCGGTTCGGCGGGGGCGCCGGGGACGGCCAGGCCCAGGGTGGACTCGGCGGTGAAGTCCACCGGCCGGGCGTCGTCGCCGAGCATCCCGGCCCGGGCCCGTTCGACGGCGGCGGCGAAACTGCGCAGCGTCGCGTCGTCCAGCAGCAGCCGGATCAGCGGGCGGATCTGGGTGATCAGGATGCCGAGCGACTCCCGCAGGTTGGCCAGCAGCTGGGCGGCTTTGAGGGAGTCGCCGCCGAGGCGGAAGAAGTTGTCGTGCGGCTCGACCCGGTCCACCTGGAGGACCTGCCGCCAGATGCCGGCGACCACCCGCTCGACCAGCCCGGTGCTCGGTGCCGGCGGATTCGCGGCGACGGCCGCGGACGGTGCCGGCAGCGTTTTCAGATCGACCTTGCCGCTGGCGGTCATCGGCAGGGCGGGCAGGTGCGTGAACACCGCCGGGACCAGATAGTGGGGCAACCGGTCGCGCAGGAAGGCCCGCAGGTCGCCGTCGGTCAGCTCGGCGGAGGTGGTGTAGTAGGCGGCCAGCCGGACCTCGCCGTCCGGGGCCCACGGCACCACCACCGCGTCGATCACCCGATCGTGGGCGGTCAGGGCGGCCTCGACCTCGGCCGGTTCGACCCGGAACCCGCGCACCTTGACCTGCCGGTCGGCACGCCCGGTGATCTGGAGATCCCCGGCGGGGGTCCGGTGGCCGACGTCGCCGGTGCGGTACAGGGGGTCCGGTCCCGCGACACCGGCGCCGGATATCCAGATCTCGCCCGTCCGGCCGTCCGGCACCGGCTTGCGGTCGTCGTCGAGCACGTGGACGGTGGTGCCGGGCAGCGGCCGGCCGACCGGGGCGGTGCCCTCGGCGGGCAGCACCTCGGCGGTGATGTCCATCGTGCAGGACGTGATGGTGGTCTCGGTCAGGCCGTACGCGTTGATCAGCCGCGAGCCGGGCATCAGGCGCAGCGCGGTCCGGCAGTCGTCGGCGTACACCGCGCTGCCGCCCACGATCGTCAGGCGCACCGGCAGGTCGACCGGGTCACGGCCGAGCGTGGACAGGAACGCCCGCCAGTACGACGGCGTCAGGTCCATCACCGTGACCCCGTGCTCGGTCAGCCGGGCGGCCAGGTCGCCGGGCGCCCACAGCCCGTCCGGCAGTACCAGCACCGCGCCGTTGAGCAGCGGCACCAGCATCTGCTCGATGGAGGTGTCGAACGAGACGGCCGCGAACTGGAGCACCCGGTCCCCGGGGCCGATCCGGTATCTGGCGTTCACCTCCTCGCACAGCCGGGCCAGTGGGCCGTGCCCGACACGGACGCCCTTCGGGGTGCCGGTGGAGCCGGAGGTGTAGATGACGTACGCGCCGTCGTCCGGCCCGGCCGGGACCGGTGCGGCGACGTCGTGTTCCGGCGTCGTGTCCACGGTGACGACGGTGATCGGCAGGCCGGTGAACAGGCCGCGGTCGTCCGGGCCGGTCAGGACCGCGGCGCAGCCGGCTCGTTCGGCGTACCCGGCCAGCCGGGCACGGGGGAGGCCGGGCTCCACCGGCAGGTACAGGGCTCCGGCCTTCAGCGTGGCCAGGAACGACACGACCAGGTCGATGGACCGTTCCAGGTGGGTCATGACCACGTCGCCGTGTTCCGTCCCCCGTTCGCGCAGGGCGGCGGCCAGCCGGTCGGAGCGCCGGTCGAGGTCGCGGTAACTGATCCGCTGATCGCCCTGGACGACGGCGACCGCGTCCGGGTGGGCCGCCGCGCGGGCTCTGAAGCTTTCGTGAACCGGTATCGATTCGCGCATTCCGTGCCCGCTCCCTACCGTGACTCGTGGTTGAGCAGGACGGGCAGGCAGGCGACGCCGTTGCCGATGAAGGTGTGCTCCGGCTCGATCGCCTCGGGCGCGACCGCCAGTTGCATCCGGGGAAATCGTTCGAACAGCGTCCGCAGCGCGATCCGGCTCTCCAGCATCGCCAGCCGTGATCCGGGGCAGAAGTGCGCGCCGGCGCTGAACGCGATGTGGTCCTTGTTCTCCCGGTTCAGATCGAAGACCTCAGGCCGCTCGTGTACGTCCGGATCACGGCCGTGTGCGCCGTAGGCGATGAGGATGGCGTCGCCGGCCCGGATCACCACGCCCTCGCCGAGGTCGATGTCCTCGGTGGCCCAGCGCATCGGCAGGTGCATGACCGGGCAGTTCAGGCGCAGCGACTCCTCGATCACGTCGTCCCAGCGCCCCGGGTCCTCCTGGACGATCCGCAGCTGGTCCGGATTGGCGAGCAGCTCGCGGATGGAGTGGTCGATGAGGTTGATCGTGGTGCCGCTGCCACCGCCGATCATCAGCAGCAGGGTGGCGATGAGCTCGTCCTCGGTCAGCGCGCTGCCGTCCTCGCGGGCGGCGATGAGGAAGCTGGTCAGGTCGTCGCCGGGGTCCCGGCGCCGGGCGGCGATCAGTTCGTGCATCGCGCCGACCAGTCCGGTGTTGATGTCGGTGGACTGTTCCTCGGTGGCGACGTCGGTCTCGCCGACCGCCCGGAACAGACGCAACAGTTCGTCCCGCTGGTCGTCCGGGACACCGAACAGGTCGCAGATGATCTCGGTGGGGACCCGGTACGAGAAGGCGGAGTGCAGATCCACCGGTTCGCCGGCCGGGAGAGCGGCGATGTCGTCGATCAGGTGGTTGATGACCTTCTCGGCCTGTGGCTGGAGGGCGGCGACCCGGCGCGGGCTGAGCGCGGGCGTGATCAGTTTGCGCAGGCGGAGGTGTTCCTTGCCGTCGGCGGTGGCCATGTGGTCGATGTCCACCCACGGCGACAGCCAGGCGACCGATCCCGGCTGGTAGCCGGGAACCGTGCGCTTGAGGTCCCGTGAGACGCCCGGGTGGGTCAGCAGCATCCGGACGACGTCGCCGCGGGTGACCGACCAGGCGCCGACACCTTCGGGCAGCTCGACGGGGACGGCCGGCCCCATCGCGCGCAGCTGATCCACCTGGGCGTACATGCAGCGGCCGCCGGAACTGTCCAGGGCGACGGTGGGCGTGGTGCTGAAAGCGATCACGTCATTCTCCTGTCCACGGGTTCAGCAGAACCTCGGACCCACGCTAGGTGCGCTCGGTGCAACGAATCGTCAAGCGCTGTTCAGGAGGTCGTTCAGCTTCCTCATTGAATCGACTGGCGACGATCCCGTAATTGATCACTCCAGTCGAATGGAATCGCGAGAGAATTCCCGGCTCTGAGCTGGGATGACGCAATCAATTCATCAGCGTCTATCACAGAATTGATGGTTAAAATTCCTGCCACTGGTCGAAACACCGTCCGGCACCGGGGGAGTGGGGACTACGTTGCGCATTCTGGTAGCTGAGGACGACGAGCACGTTGCCGACGCCCTGGCCGACGCGCTCCGCCAGCACGGCCACACGGTGATGTGGAAGGCCGACGGCGGGGAGGCGGTGCGAGCCGCGGAGGAGACCGATTTCGTCCTGCTCGATCTGGGTCTCCCGGACCTCGACGGTTACGAGGTGTGCCGCCGGATCCGGGCCACCTCCACCATCCCGATCATCGCGCTGACCGCCCGGTCCGAGGAGATCGACCGGGTGATGCTCCTGCAGGCCGGCGCCGACGACTACGTGGTCAAACCCTACGGATTCCGCGAACTGCTGGCCCGGATCGAGGCGGTGATGCGCCGGGCCACCCGGGCCGTCACCGCCGTCGCGGCGCCGCCGCGCAAGGACCCGCCGCTGGAGATCGGCGCCCTCAGCATCGAGGTCCGGGTGCGCCGGGCCTTCATGGCGGGCCGGCAGCTGTCCCTCACCGCCAAGGAGTTCGACCTGCTGGTCCTGCTCGCGGCGGAACGCGGCGCGGTGATCACCAGGGAGAACATCATCGAACGGGTCTGGGACGAGAACTGGTTCGGCTCCACCCGCACCCTGGACGTCCACGTCGGAACCCTGCGCATCAAGCTCGGCGACAAGCGGTGGATCGAGACCGTCCGCGGTGTCGGTTTCCGGCTGGCCGACCCGCGCGGCTGAGGAAGGCGACCCGTGCGCAAGCGGCTGCTGCTGACCTACCTCACCCTCACCGCCGTGATCCTGCTGATGCTGGAGATCCCGCTCGCCGTCGGCTACGCGCGCAACGCCTACCACCGGGCGGCCGGCGCGCAGGAACGCGACACCCTGGAACTGGCCGCCCCGGCCGCAGCGGTGCTGGCCGGCCGGAGTCCGGTGGCGGCCTTCGAGGACCGGCTCCGGCGTACCGGCGCGGTGGCGGTCCTGGTCGGCGCCGACGGCTCGGTGATCACGTCGTCCGCCGCGGGCGCCACCGCGCTGCGACCGGCTCTGGCCGATGCGCTGCGGGGCCGGGCCACCGGCCCGTCCCCGTTGCTCCGGGAGGCCCTCTGGCCAGAGCGGATCGTCATCGCGGTACCCGTCCTGGACGGCGGCGCGGTGATCGGCGCCCTGGGCACGGTCGCCTCCGGCGAGGTGGTGCGGGCCGAGGTGGCCGGGCGTACCGTGGTGCTGATCGGCGTGGCGATCCTGGCGCTGACCGCGGTCGGCCTGGCCGGCGTGCCGCTGTCCCGCTGGCTGCTGCGGCCGATCCGGCAGGTCGACCACACCGTGCGGTCCCTCCTGGACGGTACCTACGACGCGCGGGTGCGCTGTGTGGACGGCCCGCCGGAGATACGCGGGCTGGCCGACGGCGTCAACCGGATGGCCGACCACCTCGTCACCCTGCTCGACACGCAGCGGGACTTCGTCGCCGACGCCTCCCACCAGATGCGCAACCCGCTGACCGCGCTGCGGCTGCGGGTGGAGACCCTGGAAGCGGGGGTCCGACCGGAGTCACGGCGGCAGCTCCAGCAGGCGGTGGCCGAGATCGAACGACTGTCGCTGCTGCTCGACCAGCTGCTGCGGCTGGCCCGGGCCGAGGGCCGGGACCAGTCGGCGGCACCACTGGACGTGGCCTCGGTCGTCACCGCCCGGGTCGACGCCTGGGAGCAGGCCGCGGCCAGCAGACGCGTCACCCTCTTCGCGCCGGATCCGGGCGGGACCGTGGCGGCGTGCGTACCCGGGCATCTGGAACAGATTCTGGATGTCCTGATCGACAACGCCATCCACGCCTCGGACGCCGGCACGTCGATCACCGTGCGGCACCGGGCGATCGGCCGGTACGCCCGGATCCAGGTGATCGACGAGGGCCCCGGCATGTCGGCCGAGGACTGTCAGCGTGCGCTCGGCCGTTTCTGGCGCGGCGGTGACTCCGCCAAGCGGGACGGTTCCGGGCTGGGGCTGGCGATCGCGAACGCGCTGGCCAAAGCGAACAGCGGGTCGTTGCGTCTGTTGCCGAGCACCCCGCGGGGCACCGAGGCCCGGGTCGAGATACCACTTCGCGCCCTGCCCACCGGCTCCACCGGAACCCGGGTGTTCCGGGCCGTCTGAACAGGTTCTTGCCACGCCCTTGACGTTCTGCTGAACATCCGCTGACCCGCGTCTCGATACGTTCGTTGCCGTTCCAGCAAGCGCCCGAGCGATGGAGCTGTGATGACTGACGAATTCGTACCGATCATCGATCTTTCCGGCAGGGACACCGCGGCCGGCCGGGAACGGCTGGCCGCCGGGATCCGGTCGGCGTGTGAGAGGTCCGGGTTCTTCACCATCGTCGGGCACGGCGTGTCCCCGGACCTCGTCGATCGCATGTACACCACGACCAAGGGCTTCTTCACCCTCCCCGAGGAGGAGAAGGAACGCAGCGCCAACCAGGGCGTCGGCGTCTCCGGGCTGCGCCGCCCCGGCGGGCCGTACGAGGCGTTCGCCGCGCACGTGACCGGCGATCTGAGCGAGGCGGAACGGGCGGCGCTCGGCGACTACCCGGCGACCTGGAAGGCGGCCAACATCTGGCCGGACGCCGGATTCAAGGCGACCTGGGACGAGTACATCGCCGCCATGACCACGCTGTCCGCCGACATCATGCGGCTGTTCGCGCTGGCCCTCGACCTCGACGAGGACTTCTTCGACAAGAGGTTCGACCGGCACGTGTCCCTGCTGCTGGCCAACTACTACTACCCGGATCCCGACCCGGAGCAGCTACGCCGCGACGCGCACACCGACTGGGGCAGCCTGACCGTGCTCTACGTCGAGGACGACGCCGCGGGCCTCCAGGTGCAGGCCGGCGAACAGTGGCAGGACGTCCCGTCCATCCCGGGCAGTTTCGTGGTGAACATCGGCGACCTGATGGCGTTCTGGACCGGCGGCCGCTGGACGTCCACGGTGCACCGGGTGGTCATCCCGGAGTCGCACCACACCGGGTCCCGGATCTCCATCCCCTTCTTCTACCTGCCCAACCACGACACCTCGGTGGAGCCGATGCGGCCGCTGGCCGCCGGTGACAGCGCGGCCGACCTGGAGCGGGTCACCGTCGGCGAGTGGTTCGCCTGGAAGATGAAATCCACCTACCAGGCGTCCTCGTGACCGTCGCGCCGATCAGCGGACGGATCAGCGCGGCGCCCAGCGAACTGCTGCACGACGAGATCCTCGCACCCCAGTTCCGGTACGAGGCGGAGCACCTGCTGCCCTGGTACATCGCCATCGAGAAGGTGCTCGCCCTGGAGTACGGGCGGATGGGCACCGTGCCCGCCGAACTGGTCTCCAGGATCGGCCGGGTGCTGTCCGGCGTCACCGCGGAACGGATCAGCGCCAGCCGGACCGGCAACATGTCGGACATCGCCTTCGCCCTGGAACGCTTCCTGGAGGACCACCTCGACGTCACGGTCCCCGGCTGGCACGCCGACCGCAGCCGCAACGATCTCCAGTCCTGCGCCCAGCTGATGTTCGGCCGCGAGCAGCTGCTGGACACCGCGGAGCACCTGCTCGCGCTGGCCCGCACGGTGCACCGGGTGGCCGGCGACCACCTGGACACGCCGATGCCGGGTTACACCCACCTGCAGAGCGCTCAGATCATCACGCCCGGCTTCTACCTGTCGGCCGTCTGTGAGCAGGCCGTCCACTCGATGAACCGGCTGCTGGCCACCTACGACGGCATCGACCGGTGCCCGCTGGGGGCCGGCGCGATGGCCGGGCAGGAGCTGCCCTGGGACCGGAATCGGATGGCCCGGCTGCTGGGCTTCCGCGAGGCCGGGCCGCACGCCCTCACCGCGGTCGCCTCCCGCGACTGGGCGCTGGAGATCACCGCCGAGTTCGCCCTGCTCGGTGCGGCCCTGAGCCGCTTCGTCACGGACCTGATGACCTGGGGCGGCAGCGAGTACGGCTTCATCGAGCTGCCCGACGAACTGTCCGGCATCTCGGCGGCCATGCCACAGAAGAGGAACTATCCGGTGCTGGAGCGGATCCGGGGCCGGACGGCACACCTCAGCGCCTTCCATCTCGATCTCGTCCTCGGCCAGCGCAACACCTCGTACTCCAACTCGGTGGAGGTCTCCAAGGAGGCCGGCACCCACCTGCTGGCCGCCTGCACCACCACCCGCAGCGTGCTGCGGCTGCTCGGCAGCGTGCTGGACGACGTCCGGTTCGACGAGGCACGGATGCTGCGGGTCTGCGAACGCGAGTACCTCGGCGGGTTCACCCTCGCCAACCTGCTGACCCTGGACGAGGGGGTGCCGTGGCGACGGGCCCAGGTGATCGCCGGCCGGTACATCGTCGCCGCCACCGCCCGCGGCCTGGCGCCCCGCGACGTCGCACCCGACCTGCTGCGGGAGACCGCGCTGGAGGCGGGCTTCGCGCTGACCGATCCGGGCGGCGCCCTGACCGCGGCCTTCGACGTGCGGGCGAACCTGCGCCGGAAGACGTCCAGCGGATCAGCGCATCCCGGGGCGGTGCGGGAGCTGCTGGCCGGGCAGGCGGTCCGCCTCGACGAGCTGGCCACCGGATGCGAGCAGCGCCGGGACCGGGTCCGTGACGCGCTCGCCGGCATCGACCAGCGACTCGGCCTCTGACGGTGCCGCGGACCGGCATGGACACGGGGGACTGATGATCACTACCGTCAGTGATCACGCCGGAGTCGGCGTGGCTCACGGAACCTTCGGCGAACTGCTGCAAGGAGTACTACCGGACGGCGACCTCGACTTCCTCGTCACCTTTCCGATCACCCACACCTCGGTCGCCCGGTTCGAGGCCGACCCGACCCGCCCGGACGTCGTGGTCCGGCCACCCCACAAGATCAAGTCACGGTTGCTCGCCGAACGCATCCTGCGGACCCACGGCCGCACCGGCGGCGCGCTGACCATCACCACCACCCTGCCCGAGGGCAAAGGGCTCGCCAGTTCCTCCGCCGACCTGGTGGCCACCGCCCGGGCGGTCGGTGAGGCGATGGGGCTCCGCCTGCTCGAACAGGACATCGAGTCGTACCTGCGCGACATCGAACCGACCGACGGCGTGATGTATCCGGGGATCGTCGCGTTCTACCACCGCGAGGTGCGGCTGCGCGAACACCTCGGCTACCTCCCGCCGCTCACCGTCGTCGGCCACGACAGCGGCGGCATGGTCAACACCGTCGTCTTCAACCGATCGAAGAAGCCGCGCAGCGACGGCGACAAACGCGAGTACCAGCTGCTGCTCGACCGGCTGGCCGCCGCGATCCGGGCCGGTGACCTGGCCACGGTGGGCGCGGTGGCCACCCGAAGCGCCGAGATGAACGCCACCCAGTCGCCGCGCCGGCATTTCGGCGACCTGCTGCGCATCTGCCGGGACGTCGGCGGGCTGGGCCTGGTCCTCGCGCACAGCGGCACCAACCTCGGCATCCTGCTCCCCGGCGACGCCACCGAACACGCCGACGAGATCAACCACATCCGCTCCGCTTGCGCCGCGTTCCCCGGAACCGTGTCCGTCTACCGCTCGCTCGGCCCGCAGGACCGGCGATCCGGCCAACCGCGCGCAACCGCCGACCACCCAGGGACGTGAGCATGCTCTTCAACAGTGTGGTCGACACCATCGGACACACCCCTCTGGTACGCCTCCGGATTGACGAGGCGCCCGAGGTCGAGGTCTACGCGAAGCTGGAACTCCAGAACCTCTTCGGGATGAAGGACCGGGTCGCCCGGAACATGATCCTCGAGGCCCGGCGGACCGGTGCCCTGCGCCCCGGCGCACCCATCATCGAGAGCTCGTCCGGGACGATGGCGCTGGGCATCGGCATCGTCGGCACCGCCCTCGGCCATGACGTGCACATCGTCACCGACCCCCGGATCGACACCGTCACCCTGGCGAAGCTGCGGGCGATGGGCTGCCGGGTGCACGTCGTGGAGGCGATGAGCGGGCAGGGGTGGCAGAGCGCCCGGCTGGAACTGCTGGACCGGCTGATCACCGACCTGCCCGGCGCGTTTTGGCCGCAGCAGTACAGCAACCCCGACAACCCGGGCGCGTACCGGCTGCTGGCCGCCGAGATCCTGGACGATCTCGGGCCGATCGACGTGCTGGTCGGCTCCGTCGGCAGCGGGGGATCGCTGTGCGGCACCGCCCGCGCCCTCCGGGCCGTCCATCCGGAGCTGCGAGTGGTCGGTGTCGACGCCGTCGGCAGTGTCCTGTTCGGGCAGCCCGACCTGCCCGGCCGGTTGCAGAGCGGCCTCGGCAACAGCCTGCTGCCCAAGAACCTGGACCGCCGCCTGATCGACGAGGTGCACTGGCTCAACGATGCCGAGGCCTTCGAATCGACCCGCGATCTGGCCCGGCAGCAGCAGATCTTCGGCGGCAACACCTCGGGATCGGTGTACCGGGTGCTGCGCCACCTGGCCACCCGGGCCCGGCCGGGCACCCGGATCGCCGGCATCTTCCCGGACCGCGGCGACCGGTACACGGACACCATCTACAGCGACGACTACTGGGCCCGGCACGGTCTCGCCGACATCGGGACGGCCGCCGATCCGGAGACGGTGGAGCCGCGCCGGGTGGTGCGCCGCTGGTCCCGCAGCACCCGGGACGGTGACGGCACCTCCGGGCTGACCCAGCATCTGCTGTTCGTGGAGTCCAACACCACCGGGACCGGCATGCTGGCCCTGCACACCGCCCGCCGTCTCGGGTTCGTGCCGGTCCTGCTGACCGACGACCCGGACCGGTACGCCGGACTGGCCGGCGCCGACTGCGAGGTGCTGGTCTGCGACACCGGCACGGTGGCCGGACTGCGCCGGAGCGTTCAGGACCGGTTCCGCCGCGAGGAGATCGCCGGAGTCACCACCACCAGCGACTTCTACGTGCCGATGGCCGCCGAGCTGACCACCTGGCTGGGACTGCCGGGCAACCCGGTGGACGCGGTCACCACCTGCCGGGACAAGGCGGCGTTGCGGCGTGTGCTGGACGCGGCGCACGTACCCCAGCCGCGGTTCGCCACGGTCACCGAGGCCGGCGCGGTGGACGCGGCGGTGGCCGCGGTGGGCCTGCCCTGTGTGGTGAAACCGGCCGGTGAGTCCGGCTCCACCGGCGTGCTGCTGTGCGCCACCCGGCAGCACGCCGAGGACCAGGTGCGCGACATCCTGGCCGTCCGGGTCAACGCCCGGGGACTGCCCGCGATCCGCACCGCGCTGGTCGAGCAGTACCTGAGCGGCGCCGAGTACAGCGTGGAACTGTTCACGTGGAAGGGCGAGACCCGCTGCATCGGCATCACCGAGAAGTCGGTCACCGGCTTCCCGCACTTCGTCGAGCACCGGCACGTCTTCCCGGCCGCGCTGTCCCCGGTGGTCGCCGCCCGGCTGGAGAGCACCGCCCGCGACGCGGTCCGGGCCGCCGGCATCGAGAACGGGCCGACCCACACCGAACTGCGCCTCACCGACGACGGCCCGGCCGTCATCGAGGTCAACCCGCGACTGGCCGGCGGCATGATCCCGGAGCTGATCCGGCTGGCCACCGGCACCGGGATCCTCGAACAGCAGCTGCGGGTGGCCCTCGGACAGGCGCCGGAGCCGGTCGCCGAACCGGTCCGGTACGCCGCCATCCAGTTCCTGCTGGCCACCCGGGAGGGCCGGCTCGACGGGGTGGACGGGACCGCGGAGGCCCGCGCCGTCGACGGCGTCGAGCACGTGGCCGTCACCGCCCGGCCGGGGGCGACGGTACGCCCGCCCCGGGACGCCTACGACCGGCTGGGTTACGTCATCGCCTCCGGTGACTCACCGACCCAGGTCACCAAGACGTGCGCGGAGGCGATCATCCAGCTGACCGCCCGGATCCGCGCGGAGGGGACGACACCGTGAGTTTCGCCTCGGTACCCGACGCGCTGTCGCACTGGGCGCGGACCCGGCCGGACACCGTCGCGTACACCTTCGCCGGCGCGGACCTGGCCGTCCGGCACCGGGTGACGTACCGGCAACTGGAACAGGCGGCGCTGACCGTCGCCGCGGACCTCGGGCGCCGGACCCGCCCCGGTGACCGGGTCCTGCTGCTGCTGCCACCCGGCTTCGACTACCTGGCGGCGTTCCTCGGTTGTCTCCACGCCGGGGTGGTCGCGGTGCCGCTCTACGCGCCGCGGCCCGGGGCCAAGCTGGAGCGGATCGAGGCGGTGGTCCGCAGCTGCCACCCGGCGCTCGCCCTCACCACCGAGGAACTCGCCACCGACGTGAGGGCGGCGATCCCCAGCCACACCGTCACGGCCGCGCTGGCCGGCGCGCCGTCGCCGGCCCGGCCGGCCGCTCCGGACGGCGACGCCACGGCCTTCCTCCAGTACACCTCCGGGTCGACCGGCCGCCCCAAGGGCGTCATGGTCAGCCATCGGAACCTGGTGGCCAACCAGACCGCGATCATCGACGGTTTCGGGGTACGCCCGGACGACGTCATCCTCAGCTGGCTGCCGATGTACCACGACATGGGGCTGATCGGCACCGCACTGCTGCCGCTGTTCCACGGCGTGCCGGCCGTTCTGCTCGACACGTTCGCCTTCGTCCACGACCCGATGATCTGGCCGATCGCGATCGAACGTTTCGGGGCCACCTGCTCCGGCGGGCCCAACTTCGCCTATCAGCTGATCGTCGACCGCTACGACGCGGACCGGCTGGCCGGGGTGGATCTGAGTGGCTGGCGGATCGCGTTCAACGGAGCGGAACCGGTCAACGCCCGGACACTGCGTGAGTTCGCCGCCCGCTACGCCGGCCACGGTTTCACCGGCGACGCGCTCCACCCCTGTTACGGGCTGGCCGAGGCGACGTTGTACGTGGCCGGATCCGAGCCGGGGGCGGGATTCCGGTCCGGCCTGTTCGACCGCGCCGCCCTGGAACGGGGACGGCTGCTGCCGGCGGTGCCCGAGACGGCGCACCCGGTGGAGTTCGTCGCCTCCGGCACCGCGGCCCTCGACACCGCGATCGTCATCCGCGGTGACGACGGCCGGAGCCTGCCGGACGGACAGGTGGGGGAGATCTGCGTACGGGGTCCCGGCGTCGCGCACGGCTACTGGGGTGATCCCGAAGCCACCGAGAGCACCTTCCGAGGCCGGGTCATCGGCCGTCCCGGTGGGTGGCTGCGCACCGGTGACCTGGGCGCCGTGCACGACGGCCGGCTGTATCCGGTGGGCCGGAGCAAGGACCTGATCATCGTCGCCGGGCGCAACTTCCACCCGTACGACGTCGAGAACGCCGGATCCCGTGCCTCCCGGCTGCTGCGGGCGGGTGCCGCGGCCGCGTTCCAGCCGGACCCCGATGACCGTGCCGTCGTCCTGGTCGTGGAGGTCACCCGGGAGGCCGTTGCCGGTCTGCGCACCGACGGGCCGAAGGCGCGCCGGCTGGTCGAGGCGGTGCGGCGGGCCGTCGCCACCGAGTGCGACCTGCACCTCAGTGAGGTCGTCCTGCTCTTCCCGGGCTCGCTGCCGAAGACCTCCAGCGGCAAGATCCGCCGGGCCGAGTGCCGGAAGCGGCACCACGAGGGGGCGCTGCGGCCGATCCGGCGTCCCGCCGTCACCACCGAGGCGGCGCCGGACACCCCGGACACCCTGGACGCCACCCTGCGGCGGCTCGCCGCCACCCACCTGGGCTACGAACTGACCGAACAGGACCGTGGGCGGCCACTGGCGGCGCTCGGGCTGGACTCGCTCAAGCTGGTGGCGGTCAAGAACGGTGTCGAGCGGCATCTGAACCGGCCGGTCGACGCCCGCCTCTTCTACGGTGACCGCTCACTGGCCGAGATCGCCGAGCGGATCGCGGCGCTTCCGCCGCACCTCGCGCCGGAACCGTCCGGGACCGGTGCCGGACCGGGCGCCCATCCCGCCGCCGACGGGCAGGTCCAGTTGGCGTTCTACGACGAGCTGCACCCCGAGGACACCGCCAACATCCTGACCACGGCGGTACGGATCGGGCGCCGCCTGGACGCCACCGAGATCCGGGCCGCCGTCGCCGGGGCGGTCGGCCGTCACCCCGCCCTGCGGACCGTGCTGGGCGCCCTGGGCAGCGGCACCCAGGTCGTACGGGAAAAGCCTGATCTGGAGCTGGAGGTCCTGGATCAGGACCGTGCGGATCATCGGGCGGCCCGCGATCTGCTGTCCGGTGTCGCGTTCCGGCGGTTCGCGCTCACCACCGGACCGCTGGTCCGGTTCGCCGCCGTCCGCGCACCGGACAGCACGACGCTGCTGCTCGCCTGTCATCATGTGATCGCCGACTACTGGTCGCTGCGGATCGTGATGAGCGAGATCCTGGCCGATCTGCTGGGTGGCGAACGGGAGCCCGGCACACCGGCGACCGCGATCGAGTGGGCCACCGCGACCGCCGCCGGGACCCGGCAGCAGCTGGACGACCTGACCCGGCGCTGGTACCCGCTGCGGAACCTGCTGCTGTTCCCGGCGGCACCGGTCCGTCGGCGGCGCAATCCGGCCGGTGTCATCGACTTCGACATCGACAGCAAAACCACCCTTCGCCTGTACGACCACTGCCGGTCGCACGGCTACACCCCGTTCACCGGTCTCGCCGCCGCCTACCTGCGCGCCCTGCACCGGGAGAGCGGGCACGACGAGATCGTGATCGGGACGCCGCACCACGGGCGCACCGACTGGCGGTACGCCGGAACGGTCGGCTACCTGGTCGACATGCTGCCGCTGTACGGCGATCTCCGGGACGGCGACGAGATCGGTGACCTCACCCGGCGCACCTGGCGGGAGCTGCACACCGCGCTGGAGACGGCACACGTCCCGCTGGCCCGGCTGATCAAGGAGCTGTCCCCGGAGCGGCACGGCCAGCATCCGCTGTTCCAGGCGACGCTGACGTTCCAGCAGTCGGCCGATGGCCGGCTCGACGACGGATTCGCCATCCCGTCCAGCGGATGCCGCCAGACGTACCACGGTGTCGAACTGACGGCCGTCGACCTCCCGCCCCGGGACACCGCGTTCGCGGTCAGCCTGTACGGCGCCCGGCACGGCGACCGCCTGGTGTTCCGCCTCCAGTACCAGCGTGACCTGGTCGGCCCGGACGTCGCGGACCGGGTGTGCGAGCAGTTCCGGGCCGGTCTGCGGGAGCTGACCGCGCCCACCCTTGACGGATCCTCCGGAGGTTTGTGATGACACCGCACTCGACCCAGGACACCACGCCGAACACCGTCGAGGACCTGACGCGGGCGTTCGCGGCGACGGTGGCGGCCCATCCGGAGCGCGTCGCGGTCACCGACCCGGAGCGCAGCTGGACCTACCGTGAACTGGACGACGTCGCCGGCCGGCTGGCCACGGCGATCCGGCGGAGATCGCCGGATCCGGCCCGCCCGGTGGGGATCCTGCTGGAACGCTCGGCGTGGCTGGTCGCCGCGGCCCTGGCCGTGCTGCGCACCGGCGCCGGTTACGTGCCGCTGGACCCGCTGACCCCGGACGCGCGGCTGCGGCTGATCACCGACGACGCCCGGCCCGCCGTGATGATCACGTCGCGGGCGCTGGCGGGGCAGGTCCCGGACGGTGTCACCGCCGTGCACGTGGACGAACCGCTGCCGGAGGCCGGCCCGGACCAGCCCGGCGCCGCCGGTGGGGACAGCCTCGCCTACGTCATCTTCACCTCCGGCACCACCGGCCGGCCCAAGGGCGTCCAGGTGTCGCACCGCAACGTGCTGAGCCTGTTCACCGCCGCCGGGCAGCACTACGACTTCGGTCCCGGCGACGTGTGGTCGCTGTTCCACTCGTTCGCCTTCGACGTCTCGGTCTGGGAGATGTGGGGCGCGCTGCTGCACGGCGGCCGGCTCGTGGTGGTGCCCGCGGACACCGCGAAGGACCCGGCGGCGTTCTGGCGGCTGCTGCACGGCGAACGAGTCACCGTGCTGAGCCAGACGCCCACCGCGTTCCAGCAGCTCTGGCAGCAGGACGCCCGGTCCGCGGAACGGCTGCCGCTGCGCTGGGTCGTGTTCGCCGGAGAGCCGCTGTACTTCTCCGACCTGCGGGCCTGGGTGGGCAAGTACGGCGACGAGGCGCCCCGGCTGGTGAACATGTACGGCATCACCGAGACGACCGTGCACTCGTCGTACCGCCGGGTCCGCGCCGAGGATCTGCGGGCGGGCGTGTCACTGATCGGCACGCCGCTGCCCGGCACCGGGTTCCTGCTCCTGGACGACCTGGCCGAGGTCGCCGACGGAGAGATCGGGGAGATCGTGGTGACCGGTCCCGGCGTCAGCCTCGGCTACCTGAACCGCCCCGACCTGAACCGGGAACGCTTCGTGGACCTGCCCGGCGGCCGGGGCGTGGGGTACCGCTCCGGCGACCTGGCCCGGTTCACCGGCACGGAGTTCGAGTACCACGGCCGCAAGGACGACCAGGTCAAGATCCGTGGCTTCCGTGTCGAGCTGGGCGAGATCCGCGCCGCCCTCGCCGAGGTTCCCGGGGTCGGCCGGGCCGCGGTGATCGCCACCACGCAGGCCGCACCGGGCAGCCCGCTGGTGACACCGCGCTCGGTGTCCGCCGAGATCACCGGTATCCGCCGGCTGATCCGGGGCGACGACCGCCGGCGGGCCGCGACCGCGGACACCACTGTGCGCATCGTCGCCTACGTCGTCCCCACCGGCGAGCTCGACCCGGGACGGCTCTTCGCCGAACTGCGGCAACGCCTTCCGCACTACATGATGCCCGCCTTCGTCGTCCCGGTCCCCGACCTGCCGATGACCGCCAACGGCAAGATCGACAAGGCGCGGCTGCCGGCCCCGACCGTCGCCGGAAGCCTCCGCGAGCCCACCACCGCCGACCCTGCCGGAACCGGGCCGGCCGAGACCGTCCGTGCCCTGATCACCCTTTACGAGGACGTCCTCGAGATGACCGGGGTGACCGAGAACGACTCGTTCTTCAGCGTCGGCGGCGACTCCATTCTGGCGCTCACCCTGCGGGCGAACGCCGAACAGCGCGGGATCGCCCTGGAACTCGCCGACATCTACGCGCTGCAGACCCCGGCGGCGCTCGCGGCGGTGGCGGGCCGGGCCGGGACCGTGCACGAACCGGTCGCGCCGCTGAGCCAGCTCACCCCGCCGGACCGGGACCGGATCGCGGCCGACGACACGATCGAGGACGCCTACACGGTCGGTGTCCTGCAAGCCGGCCTGCTGTTCCACAGCTCCTACCTGCCCGGCGTCAACATGTACTGCGACGTGTTCTCGTTCCGGATCCGGGACTCCTACGACCACGCCGCGATGGAACAGGCCATCACCCGGCTGGTCGACCGGCACGACATCCTGCGTACCTCGTTCGACCTCACCGGATACAGCGAGCCGCTGCAACTGGTGCACCGCACCGCCACCGTCCGGACCGGGCTCACCGACCTGAGTCACCTGCCGCCCGCCGACCGGGAGGCCGAACTGGCGGCCTGGCACGAGCGGGAGAGACGCGTCCCGTACGACTGGGCGGTCGCGCCGCTGTCCCGGTTCCACACCCACGTGCTGGGCGACCGGGAGTTCCTGTTCTCGATGAGCTTCCACGACGCCCTGCTGGACGGGTGGAGCGAGGCCTCGCTGATGACCGAGTTGCTCACCGACTACTGGACGGTCAAGAACGGCGGGGCGCGGGAGCCGAGGCCCCGGACGGCACGCCGCTACGCCGACTTCATCAGCCTGGAACGGCGGGCGCTGCACGACCCGGAGGCGGCGGCGTTCTGGACCGCCGAACTCGACGGGGTGGAGCCGGCGCTGCTGCCCCGGCTGGTCGACGACCCCGGCGACGTACACGAGGGCACCGTGGGTTTCCTCAGCGTCGACATCGATCCGGAACTCTCCGGTGACCTGGACCGGGTCGCCCGGTCCTGTGGCGTCACCGCCCGCCACGTGCTGATCGCCGCGCACGCCCGGGTGGTGGCCACCCTCACCGGACGCGACGACGTGGTGCTGTCGGTGATGTCCAACGGGCGGCCCGAGGACTCCGGCGGGTCCGAGGTGTTCGGCCTGCACCTGAACATGGTGCCGTACCGGCTGCGGACCGCGGGTGCCCGATGGAACGACCTGATCCGTGCGGCTCTGGAGAAGGAGACCGAGCTTCTGCCGGTACGCCGTTACCCGCTCGCCGAGATCCAGCGGCGGATCGGGATCCGCGAGCTCACCGACATCAGCTTCAACTACACCCACTTCCACAGCTACCAGCGGCTCGCGGCGAACACCGGCCTGGAGGTGCTGGACGCGCACGCGTACATCCACACCAACTTCACCCTGCGCGCCGAGTTCAACCGCGACCCCTTCACCGGGCTGCTCGCGCTGGACCTGGAAGGCAACCTGAAACGGGTCTCCGAGACGCAGCTGCGCGACATCGCCCGGCTGTACCGCAGCACCCTGGCGAGCATCGCGGCCGGGGTGCACCGGGCTCCCACCCGGCGGGAGCTGCTCGGTGACGAACAGTGGCGCGCCCTGGTGGCGGGGTTCGGGGACCCGGCGCCGGTGCCGCTGAGCGCCCACGGCTGGTTCGAGGTGTTCGAGCGGGCCGCCGTGACGTACGCCGACCGGACCGCCGCCGTCTGCGAGGGGCAGAGCCTCAGCTATCGCGAGCTGGCCGAGCGGGTCGCCGGACTCGCCGGCCACCTGCACGAGCTGGGTGCCGGACCGGGCACGGTGATCGGGCTGGGCGCGGGCCGCGATCTCGACTTCCTCACCGCCGCGATGGCGATCATGCGGCTCGGCGCGGTCTACCTGCCGCTGCCCGACGGCCCGGCACCCCGGGTGGCCGGCATGCTGCGGACCAGTGAGGCCGCCTTGGTGCTCACCGCGGACACCTTCGCCGGGGCGCTCACCGCCGCGGCCGCCGGGATCCCGGTGCTGGACCTGGGCAAGGCCCTGGCCGAATCGGCCGGGCTGCCGCCGTACACCGGCCCGGTCCCGGGCGGCCGGGACAGCGCCTACGTCACCTTCACCTCCGGCTCCACCGGTGAGCCGAAGGGCGCGCTGATCCGGCACGACGGCATGCTCAACCACATCGAGGCCAAGGTCGAGGCGCTCGGCATCACCGCCGGTGACCTGCTGTCACAGGACGCCGCCGCCACGTTCGACATCTCGGTGTGGCAGATGCTGGCGCCGCTCGGGGTCGGCGGGACCACGGTGATCTATCCCGACGCGGTCAGCCAGGACCCGCCCCGGCTGCTGCGGGCGCTCGCCGCCGACGGGGTCACCCTCCTGGAGGTGTCCCCGTCGGTGCTCGCGGTGATCAACGCGGAACTCGGCTATTACGGCGTGGACGCCTTCCCCGGCCTGGCCCTGCGCTGGGTGGTCTGCGCGGGCGAGGCACTGCCGCCGAAGACGGTCAACACGTTCCGGCGGTTGCTGCCGGACGTGCGCTTCCTCAACATGTGGGGCGCCACCGAGATCTCCGACGACGTCACCCACCACGAGGTCGTCGAGGACGTCGACGAGCGGATCGCGTCGGTGCAGCTGGGCCGGCCGATCCGCAACGGCGCCGTCTACGTCCTGGACGGCAACCGGGAACCGGTGCCGGTCGGCACCCCCGGCGAGCTGTACGTCGGCGGCATCGTCGTCGGCGCCGGCTACCTCAACGACCCGGAGCGCACCGCCGAGGCGTTCGTGCCCGACCCGTTCCACGACGATCCGGAGATGCCCGCCTACCGCACCGGCGACCGGGCCCGCCAGCTCCCCGACGGCGGCTACGAGTTCCTCGGCCGCATCGACAGCCAGCTCAAGATCCGCGGGCAGCGGGTCGAGATCGGCGAGATCGAGGCCGCCCTGGCCGGATTCGACGACCTCCAGGAGAGCGCCGTCATCGCGCGCGCCTTCACCGAGTCCCGGGGCAAACAGCTCGCCGCGTTCTACGTGCCGAAAGCCGATGCCGGGGCCGGCCACCCCGGGCCGGACTCGCCGGTGGCGCGCCTGGACGTCACTCCGGCGGAGATCCGCGACCGGCTCGGCGCCGTACTGCCCCGGTACGCCGTCCCGGACTTCCTGATCCGCGTCGACGACCTGCCCCGCAACACCAACGGCAAGGTCGACACCAAGGTCCTGGCCACCTGGGACGTGGGCGCCCTGAGCAGCGCGCCGGAGGCGGACGAGGAGGAACCGGCCACCCCCACCGAGACCGTGGTGATCGACACGTGGGCGTCGGTCCTGCGCCTGGACCGCCGGCCCGGCCCGGCCACCGACTTCTTCGACCTCGGCGGCCACTCCCTGCACGCCACCCAGGTGATGGCCCGGCTCCGCGACCGCTACGGCACCGACCTGTCGGTGCGGGCCCTGTTCGAGAACCCGACACCGCGGGCCCTGGCCGCCCTGCTCGACAGCCGCGCCGGCACCGTCCGGCCCGGCGACCTGGCCGCCGTCACGATCCCCGCGCGGCCGGACGGCACCACGGAGTTCCCGCTCGCCGGCAACCAGGCCAGCCTGTGGTTCCTCAACCAGGTCGACCCCGACGACCGGTCGTACGAGGGGACCACCCTGCTGCTCCTCTCAGGTCATGTCGACGTCGACGCCCTCCGCCACGCCGTCGACACGTTGGTGGACCGGCACGAGATCCTGTCGGTCCGGTTCCTGGTCCGCGACGGCGTCCCCGTCCAGGCACCGTCGCCCGGGGCCCGGATCCGGCTGGAGACCGAGCGGGTCACCGGTGTCGCGGCGGAACCCGGAGCGCGTACGGCGTACGTCCGGCAGCGGGCCGGCGACCGGCGCTTCGACCTGGAACACGGACCGCTGGCGACGATCCGGCTGTACTCCTTCTCCGACACCGAGCACGTCCTGGAATGGAGCACCCACCACGTCATCTCCGACGGCTGGTCGATCGACGTGGCGATCCGGGAGATCACCGAGGTCTACCTCGCGCACCGGCAGGGCCGATCACCCCGGCTGCCCGACCTGACCGTCCAGTACGGCGACTACGCCCTCTGGCAGCGTGGCCACACCGAGTCCACGGCCCGGCGAGACGGCGAGTTCTGGCGTTCCTACCTGGACGGATACCCGGGGGAGCTGGCCCTGGTGACCGACCACGAGCGCACCGAGGACCGGGCCCGCACGCCGGGCCGGGTCACCCGGACCTGGGACGAGGAGACCACCGCCGGTCTGGCCGCCTTCACCCGGGCGCACCGGACCACCCTGTTCATGGTCGTCCAGGCAGCCACCGCGGTGGTGCTGTCCCGGTTCGCCCAGCAGTCCGACGTGGTGCTGGGCACCGGTGTGGCCGGCCGGGCGGTTCCCGGCACCGAGCACCTGCTCGGCTTCTTCACCAACACCCTGCCCTGCCGTTACCGCCTGGAAGCCGGCGACACCGCCACCGAACTGCTGCGGTCGGTCACCGCCAGCGCGCTGACCGTGCTGGAGCACCAGCTCACCCCGTTCCAGGAGATCGTCCGGACCGCCGAGGTCGCCCGCCGGCCCGGCGTGCCGCCGCTGGTTCAGGTGCTGGTCACCGTGGACAACTACCCGATGGACCTGCCGGAGCTGCCGGGGCTGAGCCTGACCCTGGACCAGCTGCCGCCGCGGACCAGCCTGTTCGACCTGCTGCTGCGGTTCCTGGACGGCGACCGGCTGCACCTGGACGCCCAGTTCGACGCCACCCTGTTCACCGAGGCCACCGTGGCCCGGCTGGTCAGCGCGGTGGCCCGGGTGCTCGACGTGTTCCGTACCGAACCGGACCGCAACCTCGCCACGGTCTCGCTCACCACCGAGGAGGAACACCGGCGCCTGACCGCGATCTGGGCCGAACTCACCGGCGCCCGCCTCGACTTCGCCGACCAGCGGCAGACGGCCTCGGCGGCCGAGTCGCCGCACTGGCCGGCGTTCGTCGGCCGGGTGGAGGCCGACGGGCTGTTGCCGGCTCTGCTGTTCGTTGTCTGACCCGACGCGCCGAAGGAGACACCGATGACTCAGAACAGGGCACAGCTGCTGCGCCGGCGGGTCGCCCAGCGCGGTCTCGCTCCGGCACCCCGGCCGGTCGGTTCCACCACCAGCCTGGTGGCGGCGTTCGCCGCGGTGGCCGCCGAGCACCCGGACCGGGTCGCCGTCCAGGACGGCACCCGGACCTGGACCTACCGTCAGCTGGACGAGACGGCCGACCGGCTGGCGGCGGCCCTGACCGCCGTGACGGCCGATCCCGGGCGACCGGTCGGCATTCTGCTGGAACGTTCGGTGTGGATGGTAGCGGCGGCTCTGGCCGTGGTGCGTACCGGCTCGTCGTATCTGCCACTGGATCCGGGCGTCCCGGCAGCGCGCCTGGCGATGATCGTGGCGGAGGCGGACCCGGCGGCCGTGATCACCAGCCGGGCACTGTCCGGAAAGGGTCCCGCCGGCGTGCCCGCCGTGCTCGTCGACGAGCCGCTGCCCGAGACCGCCGGCAGCCCGGCCGGTGTCCCGGTCGACGGGGACACCCGCGCCTACCTGATCTTCACCTCCGGCACCACCGGGCGGCCCAAGGGCGTGCAGGTCTCGCACGGCAACCTGCTGAGTCTCCTGAAAGCCACCGAGCAGGTGTACGACTTCGGCCCCGGCGACGTGTGGACGCTGTTCCACTCGTTCTCCTTCGACTTCTCGGTGTGGGAGATGTGGGGTGCGCTGCTGTACGGCGGCCGCCTGGTCGTCGTCCCGGCGGAGACCGCCAAGGACCCGGCCGTCCTGCGTGAGCTGCTGCGTGACGAGCAGGTGACGGTCCTCTGCCAGACCCCGTCGGTGTTCGCGCCGCTGGCCGCCGAGGACAGCCGGTTCGCCGATCGGCTGCCGTTGCGGTGGGTGATCCTCGGCGGGGAGACGCTGCACTTCGCCGATCTGGCGCCGTGGTTCGCCAAGTACGGCGACGAGTCACCTCGCCTGGTCAACGGCTACGGCATCACCGAGACCACGATCCTGTCCTCGTTCCACCGGGTGACCGAGGACCAGCTCGGCGAGCCGGAGTCCCTGATCGGCCGCCCGGTGGCCGGCACCGGGTTCCTGGTACTCGACGACGATCTGGCCGCCGTACCGGCCGGGGAGATCGGTGAGCTGGTGGTGACCGGCCCGGGGGTCAGCCCGGGCTACCTGAACCGGCCCGGCCTGACCGCGGAGCGCTTCGTCGACCTGCCCGGCGGACGGGGGCGCGGCTACCGCTCCGGTGACCTGGTCCGGTCGACCCCGGCCGGGGTGTACGCCTTCCACGGCCGCCGGGACGACCAGGTCAAGATCCGCGGATACCGGATCGAACTCGGCGAGATCGAGCAGGCGCTGCGTGCCCTGCCCGGTCTGGCCGAGGCAGCGGTCGTCGCCCGGGATCTGCCCGGACGGGGCAACACCCTGGTCGCCTACGTGGTCGCGGCCGGTGACCCGCTCCGGTCCACCGAGGCGCTGCGGGCGAGTCTCGCGGTGACCCTGCCCGGCTACATGATCCCGCGCCTGTTCGTCCGCCTGGACCGGCTGCCGCTGACCGTGAACGGCAAGACCGACCGCAGAGCCCTCCCCGACCCGGACCCGGACACGGTCACCCTGCTGCGCGCCCCCGGTGACGAGCCGAACCCGGCGGACCCGGTGGAGGACGGCGTGCTGCGGATCATCGGCGAACTGCTGCACCTGGACCGGGCCGACCCGGCCGCCGACTTCTTCGACCTGGGCGGCCATTCGCTGCTGGCCGCCCGGGTGCTGGCCGGGGTGCGTACCGCCTTCGGGGTGGAGGTGCCGCTGCGGGAGTTCCTGCGCCGGCCCACCGCCCGCGCGCTGGCCGCCGTCGTCCGGGAGCGGCTGCGGACGCCGTCGCCGGGCGGTCCCTCCACGGTCGTCATGGCCAAGGCCCCGGACACGCCGGGTCAGCCGGCCACCGATGCCCAGCGGCGGCTCTACTTCCTGTCCGAGATGGAGCCGGACAGCGCGGCCTACCACCTGCACACCGCGCTGGTCCTGGACGGTGACCTGGACGTGCCGGCACTGGAAGGAGCGTTCACCGCCCTGGTGGAACGGCACCACCCGTTGCGGACCGTGCTGCGTCTGACCGAGACCGACCTGACCCAGGTGGTCCGGCCCGCGTACCCGGTGCGGCTGCCGGTGGAACAGTTGCCGCGGGAGCCGGGCGAGGACTGGCGCGACAGTGCCGCAAGGCTGGCGCGCGAGGAGTCCCGGCGGCTGTTCGACCTGCACCGGGACCCGATGATCCGGGTCCGGCTGATCCGCGTCACGCCCACCTCGCACCTCCTGCTCGTCACCGTGCACCACATCGCGGCGGACGGCTGGTCGGTGGGTGTGCTCAGCCGGGAACTACGGACGTCGTACGCCCACGCGCGTGGCGGACCGGCGCCCGCCCCGCTGCGGTACACCTTCGCGGACTACGCCTACAGCATGCGGCGGTGGCTGGCCGGACCCCAGGCGGCCGAGAGCCTCGCGTACTGGGAGCGGCGTCTGGCCGGGGCGCCGGTCGTGCACCGGCTGCCGCTCGACCACCCCCGGCCCTCCCCGGCGGGCGCCGTGGACTGCGTCACCACCACGGTGACCGGACCGGTCGCGGAGACCGTCCGGCAGACCTGCCGCGACGAGCAGGTCACCCTCTTCGTACTGCTCCAGGCGGCCTTCTCGGTGCTGCTGGCCCGCCGTTGCGGCAGTGACGACATCGTGCTCGGCACGGCGGTGGCCGGACGCCCGTCCGCCGGGCTCGACGACGTGATCGGCATGTTCGTCAACACCCTGGTGCTGCGGACCCGCGTGGACCTGACCGGCACGTTCCGCGACCTGCTGGCCCGGGTACGCGAGGAGACCGGCGAGGCTTTGGAACATCCACACGTACCGCTGGCCGTGCTGGCCGAACGACTGCGCGTGCCGCACCACCGGGACCACGCGCCGCTGTACCAGCTGATGCTGGTGCTCCAGAACAACGAGGCCGTGGCGCCGGCCCTGGACGGTCTCGACGTCAGCACACTGCCGGTGCCGGAACCCGGCGCGCAGGCCGAACTGCTGCTGGACGCCGTGGAGCGGGACGGCGATCTGGTGCTGCGCTGGCGCTACGACAGCGGCCTGTTCCGGCCGGACACGATCACCGGCCTGGCCGAGGAGTTCAGCCGGCTGCTGGAGGAGCTCAGCGCCACGGCCGGCGCACGGACCGTGCCGCTGGACGGTTCCGGCCGGTCCGCGCCGGCCGGCGCGCTGATCCGCCTCCGGCAGAGCCCGTCCCCGGTGCCGCCGGTGTTCGCCCTGCCCGGGGTGCTCGGGCTCGGTGAGTCCTTCGCCCAGCTCTCCGCCCACTTCCCGGGCCGCTGCTTCTACGCGCTGTCCACCGCCGACCTGGTCGGGGACCACGACGGTCACCTCGACGCCCCGGCACTGGCCGGAGCGTGCGCGCGGATCATCACGGCCACCGCCGGCGGGCCGGTGCACCTGGTCGGACACTCCTACGGTGGTTCCCTGGCCCTGCACATCGCCGGGCACCTCCGGGATTCGGGCACCCCGGCCGCCGGTCTGGTCCTGCTCGACGCCCTCGACCCGGGCGCGCTGGCCGAAGCCCTCGCCGGCGACCGGCTCCCGGCGTTCCTCGGGCTGCTCGGCGGGCTCTTCCCGGATCTCGCCCGGCATCGGGGCGCCGACCTGGCGCGGCTGCTGCGGACCGAGTCCACCGCGTCGATCCTGAACCGGGTGCGCGACGCCATCGGACCGCACGGGGCGGAGTTCTTCCACGAGGGAATCCCGGCCGCTTTCCGGACCTATCAGCGGATGTGCGATCTTCGATGGCCCGCCATCGCTCCGGTCGCGACTCCGGCTCTGCTGGTGCGGGCCGGCGCCGCGGATCCGTCCGGCTGGGCGCCGTATCTGAGTGGTACGTTGCGTGTCGAAGACATCGATGCTGATCATGAGGGAATGCTCCGGAACCCGCATGCCCGGCGGCTCGCCGGCATCCTCGGCCCGTTCCTCCTCGACCACGACGGAGACACCACCCCGCGATGACCTCCCCCACCACACGTCTTCCGGTCCTCGCCAAGGTCCTCATCACCGGCGCCGGGATCATGAGCCTGGCGAACTCGGTCACCATCCCCTTCCTGGCCGTCTTCCTGCATCAGGACCTCGGCCTGGCCCCGGGCATGATCGGGTTCATCATCGGCTCGTCGGTGTTCTTCTCGATCTTCGCCGGCTTCGTCGGCGGATCACTGTCCGACCGCCTCGGCCGGGTACGGCTGCTGATGTTCTCACTCTTCGGAGTGATCGGCTCGTTCATCGGGCTCTACTTCAGCGACGGCGTCGTGGCGGTGTTCGTCTTCAACGCCACACTGGCCCTGAGCAGCAGCACCTTCGCCCCGGTCGGCAAGGCGCTGCTCGGCGATCTGCTGCCCCGCGAGCGGCGCGCGAAGACGTTCTCCTACCAGTACATGGCCACCAACATCGGGTACGCCGTCGGGCCGGTCGCCGGCGCCGCGATCGGGCTGGCCGGTGGCCGGACGGCGTTCCTCATCGGCGCCGCCGGTTACGGCGTCTACCTGATCGGCCTGACCGCGGTGCTGCTGCTGGTCCCGGTCGCCGCCACGTCCGCCGAACGGCAGCACGCCGGCAGTGCGCTGCGCGGACTGGCGGAGAGCGCCCGGATCGTCGTGGTCGACCGGCGGCTGCTGTTCCTGATCCTCGGCGGGCTGCTGCTGGAGGCGGTGCACGGCCGGATCTCCTCGCTGCTCGCGCAGTACCTGTCCGGCGGGTTCGCCGACGGCGTCATGATCCTCGGCTACGTGCTGGCCACCAACGCGGTGACCGTGGTGCTCCTCCAGGTGGTGGTGACCCGGGTGACCGAGAAACGGAACCCGGTCACCGCGATCACCGTCGGCTGCCTGCTGACCGTCGCGGGCATGGCCGGGTTCGCGTTCGCCGGGAACCTGTGGCAGTTCGTGGCCGCCATGGTGGTGTTCTCCCTCGGCGAGATCCTCATCTACCCCGCCGAGTTCGCGATCATCGACCGGATCGCCCCGGAGGAGAACCGCGGCGCCTACTTCGGGGCGCAGACTTTCGCCCAGATCGGTGTCTTCATCGGCCCGTTCACCGGTGGCCTGCTGCTCGGCGCGTACAACGGCACCGTCATGTTCCTCGGTGTCGGCCTGTTCGCCCTGGCCAGCCTGGTCATCTACCTGCTGGTCGGACGGCGTGTCCCCGGCCTGGCCGCCGCCGCGCCGGCGCCCTCCGAACAGAGGGAGCCCGATGACGTGGTGTGAGCGGGCGCTGCGGTTGCTCGCGCTGCCGAGCCTGCACGCCCAGCGGGCCCGGGGCCGGGTCCGGGCGCACGGACTGCACTCGGGCGCCGACATCCGGCGCGACGCTCGCGGCGTACCGTTCGTCACCGCGGCCGACGAGCGCGACCTCTACTTCGCCGCCGGGTATGCGCAGGCCACCGACCGTCTCTGGCAGATGGACGTGCTGCGGCGCCGGGCCCGGGGGCGGCTGGCCGAGATCTTCGGGCCGGCCGTGCTCGCCGACGACATCCGCGCGCGGCAGCTGGGGCTGGATCGGGTGGCTCGCCGGTCCGAGGACCTTCTGGACCCGGCGTCCCGGGACAATCTGACCGCCTTCAGCGCGGGGATCGACGCGGCGGTACGACGGATGCGGCGCCGAGCCGGTCTGCCGCTGGAGTTCCGGCTGCTCCGCTACCGGCCCGAGCCCTGGACGCCGGGGGACTCGATCATCATCGTCAAACACCTCGGTTTCGACCTCGGCCGGAACCTGGCCGAGGAGCTGTTCCGGATCCGGCTGGCGCGGGAGCACCCGGAGTCCGTGACGGCGTTCGGCGCACCCAAGTACCCGGCCGGCGGGGCGGTGACGGTCCGTACCGCCGTCCCGGGCCGGGCCCCGGCCGCCCGGCCCGCGACGCCGGCCCCGGCCGATCTGCCGGCCGCATCCCGGGTCTGGCTCGACACCCTGCTGAGTGGCGAGCACCCGACCGGCTCCAACGCGTGGGCGGTGTCCGGCACGCGTACCGCCTCCGGGCATCCCGTGCTGGCCAACGACCCGCACGTGGTGGCCACCCAGCCCAGTCTCTGGTACCAGATGGGGCTGCGGCTGGAGAGTGACGGCACCACGGCGTACGGGGTGACCGTGCCGGGCCTGCCCGGGCTGATCGCCGGAGCCAACCAGCGCCTGGCCTGGGGTATCACCAACGCCACCGTGGACACCCAGGACGTGTGCGTCCTGGGCGGGACGTCCGGGCCGTCCTGGACGGAGGACGGTGTGATCGCCGTGCGGGGGGCCGATCCGGTCCCGGTCCGGGCCGCCGGCGGGGAACGGCACGTCGAGCTGAGCGTGCCCGGAGCCGAGGAGCCCCACCGGTACGGCCTGTTCTGGAGCGGCCTGCAACCCTCGGTGGAGATCACCGCATGTCAGCGGATGTGGCGCGCCACCGACTACCCGGGATTCCGGGACGAGCTGCGCGCGTTCGGGGTCCCGGTGCTCAATGTGGTGGTGGCCGTCGCGGACGGCACCATCGCCCTGCGGACGGCCGGCAACGTCCCGGCACGGGTGCCCGGCAGCAGCGGCGACGTCGCGCCGGAGTTCATCCGGGCCGCCCGGTCCTGGCAGGGGTTCGTCGGCTTCGACGACCTTCCGGAGACGGTGGACCCGCCGGAGGGCTACATCGTGTCGGCCAACCACCGGCTGCTGCCCACCGGCGCCGCTCTGGACGTCGGCGTGGACTGGCAGCCGCCCTACCGGGCCGAACGGATCGAGGAGCTGATCACCACGGCGTCCGCGATCACCGCGCCGGAGTGCGCCCGCTGGCAGTCCGACCTCCGCAACGGCCGGGCCCGGCGGGTGCTGCCCACCCTGCTCGCCGCCCTGCGGCAGCAGCCTCCGGAGACTGCCGTGGCGGCCGAGTGCCATCGCCTCCTCGCGGACTGGGACGGCCACGACCACGGTCATGCGGCGGCGCCACTGGTGTTCTTCCGGCTCATGCAGGCGCTCGCGCGGCACTGGATCGGCGGCCCGCTCGGCGAGGATCTGGCCGCCGCCATGCCTGACGCGGCACTCCAGGTCGATCATCTGGTGCTCGCCGCGGACGACCGGGAGCCGCTGCCCGTCGTGGCGTGCCGGGCGCTCACCGAGGCGGCCCGGCAGATCGCCGCCGAGTGCGGTGACGACCCGTCGCTCTGGCGGTGGGACACCGTGCACCGGATCCACGACCAGCACCCGCTCGCCCGGGCGATCCCGGCGCTGGCCCGGCTGTTCGGTGCCCCGCCGACCCCGGTCGGCGGCAGCTCGCACACCGTCTGCCTCACCTCGGCCGAACCCGGCGGCCGGGTGGTCGACGTCGCGCCGTGGCGGTTCGTGGCCGAGTTGTCCCCGTCCGGGCCCCGGGTGTGGGACGTGCTCCGGCACGGTGCGTCCGGCAATCCGGTGTCCCCGCACTACGGCGATCAGACTCCGGACCACACCGGGGGCAGGCACCACGAAGTGGATCCGCGCGGGCCCGCCGGCGGCCGTACGGAGCGGTTACGCGCCCGATGACGAGGTGAGCATCGACTGCACCGTGGCGGTCACGACACGGGAGGCGTCCGCCGGGTCCAGACGCCCGCGGCGGATCTCCTCGGCGGCGCCGTGCAGGATGTACTGCACGGCGTTGACCAGCCAGGTGACCGGCAGATCGGACCGGAACGCCCGAACGGCCTGACCGCGCCGGATCAGCTGCTCCACCCGGTCCGCGGCGCCTGTGTGCAGCTCCCGCAGCCGCCCCTCGGGCAGCACCCGCTGGGCCGCGGTCAGCAGCGCCGCCGACTCGGCGACCAGAGCCCAGCTGGAGGCCAGCAGCCGGCTCATCGCCTGCCGGGCGTCACCGGTCAGGTCCACCCCGCCGAGCATCCGCTCGCCGGCCCGCAACGCCTCGACCAGGGCGGCTTCGACCAGCTCGGGCCGGGTCCGGAAATGTCCGTAGACGGTCATCCGCCCGACCCCCGCGGCCTTGGCGATGTCGTCGACGGTCGCGTCCGGATCGCGGCTGAGGCAATCGCGGGCGGCCGCGACGATCCGGGTGATGCTGCGCTCGGCGTCGGCGCGCCGTCGTGGGCGCGGGTCGGCGGAACTCATGCGATCAACCTATCCGATGCGGGAATGCGGGAGTCCTTCGACGGGTTGCTAACTCGTACACTGGCGTACTAGTTATCGTCCCGGAGGTTCCCTTGACCACATACGACACCGTCACCGCTCATCCCCTGCGGTGGCGGATCCTCGCGTTCCTCGGCGTCGCCCAGCTGATGCTCATCCTGGACGTCACCATCGTCGCGATCGCTCTGCCGCACATGGAGATCGACCTCGGGCTCAGCCGGGCCGCCGTGACCTGGACGGTCAGCGCCTACACCCTCGCCTTCGGCGGGCTGATGCTGCTCGGTGGGCGCATCGCCGACATCGTCGGCGCCAAACGGGTGGTGCTCGCCGGCCTGTTCGTCTTCACCACCGCGTCCCTGGTCACCGGGCTCGCCGGATCGGCCGAGACGCTCATCGGCGGCCGGATCGCCCAGGGCGTCGGAGCGGCCCTGCTGTCACCGGCCGCGCTGTCCCTGGTCGTCACCCTGTTCGCCGGCGACGAGCGCAACAAGGCCCTCGGCGTGTGGTCCGCGCTCGGTGGCGGTGGCGCGGCCCTGGGCGTCCTGCTCGGCGGCCTGATCACCAGTGGCCCCGGCTGGCCCTGGGTCTTCTTCATCAACGTGCCGATCGGGCTGGCCGTCATCGCCGCGCTCGTCATCCTGCTGCCCGCCGGCACCCCGGTCGGCCCGCGCCCGCGACTCGACCTGCTCGGCGCCCTGCTGGTCACCGGCGCGACCGCCGCCCTGATCTACGCCTTGATCCGGGCCGGCGACCACGGCTGGCTCACCGCCGCCACCGGCTGGCTCGTGCTGATCGCCGTGATCGGCTACACCACCTTCACCGTCTGGCAGCGGACCGCCCGGTCGCCACTGATGGACGTCCGGATGCTCGCCCGGCGCCCGGTGGCCGGTGGCGCGTTCCTCATCCTGATGGCGACCGCCCTGATGGTGGCGGCGTTCTTCCTCGGCACCTTCTACTTCCAGCACGCCCGTGGGTACGGGGCGCTTCACACCGGGCTGCTGTTCCTGCCGGTCGCCGTGGTCACCATGGTCGGCGCGCACCTCACCGGCACGTTCATCGGCCGGCTCGGCGCCCGGCCGCTCGCCGTCGTGGCACTGCTGATCGCCGCGGCCGGAATGGCCGTGCCCGCCCTGACCATGCAGCCGATCGCGGTCACCGCCGGGATCGCCTTCGCCGCGGCCGGCACCGGGGCGCTGTTCGTGGTGGCGTCGGCCACCGCGCTCGGCAACGTCGCCCCGCAGGAGTCCGGGGTGGCCTCCGGCATCATCAGCACCTTCCACGAGTTCGGGGCCTCGGTGGGGGTCGCGGTCGTCTCCAGCGTCGCCGCGGCCAGCTTCGCCGGCGATCAGGTCAGCGGCTATCAGGACGGGTTCCTCGTCGCCGCGGCCGCCGCGGCTGCCGGTGCCGTGATCGCCGGCCTGCTCACCCCCGGCAAGCCGGCGCACCACGGCTGAGGGGCGAAAGGCTGAGGGCTCGGCCCCCCGGCGCCGGGTGGCGGCCCGTCCTGTCGGTGCCGGGCTCCTCGGCGCTCCCGCGGTCCGCCTGATCACCCTTCCCGGGCGAGCGGGGCCGGACACCGCCGGGCCACCGGTGTCCGTGATCGGCGGCGATCACGTGCGGGCAGAGACCGATGGCGGCGCTGACCCCGCCGGAGGATAGTACCCGGCCGAAGCCGGCGGTCAGGGCGGACGCGTTCCACCTGGGACCGCCGGGGAATGGATCGGCACGTCGGACAATGCGCTTCCATCGGTGTCGCGGACGGTGGCGGAAAAGCGAAGCGGAATTGCCGTCCCGAACAGGGGAACGTCAGGCGAAGCGAGGACCACCACGCTTCTCACGAATTCAGGCCCCCATTCATTCCCGCACGGTCACACCGCGTTGGCCAGCAGCAGCGCGGCGGTCAGGACGTCCACGACCGCGCACTGTTCGGCCCACCAGCGCGGGACGACCGCGTCGGCCCGGTGGTGCCACACGTCCCAGGCCATGTGGGCGATCCAGCCGAACGCCAGCAGGATCTGCGCCGTGCGATCCTCGGCCAGGACCGCCGCCACCGACGCCGCACCGAACAGCAGCACACCCACCACCTCGGCGATCAACCACGAACGGTTCTGGTACGAGCCGCGGAACACCCCCCACACCAGGTAGATCACCGCGGCCCAGACCAGGCCGCCGGCGAACCGGTCGAAGAGGCCGGTGAGCACCAACGCGACCACCACGGCGATGCCCAGTGCCGTGGGCCAGCGCCGGACGAGCCGTCCGGACCGCAGGGTCACTTCGGTCATGCGATTTCCTCCAGTGTTCGCCGGAACCCGGATGTGCCGCCGAGACGCGGCTGATGCCGGTCAATACCATCACATCGGGCAGCGGGACGCCACGACGGACCCGAGTTCTCCCGCTGTTACCGGCCGATGGGTCGGCGGCATTACGTTCGAATTCGCTTCCGTTCCAGAAAGGGGAGGAGCGAAAATGGCGAAATCGTCGCTGAGGAATACCCCGCCGGCGCAACGGATCACGTGGCCGGACGACCCGGAACTCCTGGCCGGGGTTCTGCGCCCGTACGCCCGGCCCCGCACCGAGTACCTGAAGTCCGCCACCGTGCACGTCGCCAACGGGCTGGCGAGCGCGGAGGGAGAGTTCAGCATCCCGTTCCCGTGCTACATCGACGATACCGGTCACCTCAATTCGGTCGAGGTGAACATCTGCTTCAACCAGCTCATGTACTACCTGATCGCCAAGTGCGTGCAGGAGCGGGCGGTGCCGGCCCTCGCGGCGTGGACCATGACCGACTACTGGGCGAAGCAACTGCCGGACATGCTGATCGCCAAGTTCAGCAGCAAGTTCATCCGGCCGATCGACTCGCAGGCGTTCCACGGTGAGGTCTCCTTCGCCGAGTTCAGCGAACGCAACCGCAGCCGGCCGGTCCAGTTCATCGACATGCCGTGGCGGTTCTGGGACGCCGCCGGAGGCATCGCCATGGGCGAGGTCCGGATGGCCCTGATCGAACCGCCCGGCATGACCGGCGAGGCCCGTGGTCCCGAGGAAGATCGGTGACATCGCGGGCGCGCACCCTCGTCGAGACGATCCGCGGGCACGCGACCCGGCAACCGGACGTCGTGGCCGTCATCTGCGAGGACCGGCGTATCGACTACGCCACCCTGCACCGCGTCAGCACCCAGGTCGCGCGTGGACTGCACGCCGAGGGCCTGCGGGCCGGCGACCGCATCGCCTACCTGGGTAAGGAGTCCGAGCACTACTACGAGCTGCTGTTCGGCGCGGCCAAGGCCGGGGTGGTGCTGGTGCCGATCAACTGGCGGCTGGCCGCCGGCGAGGTCGAGCACATCCTGCGCGACTCCGGCGCGGCGGTCCTCTTCACCGACGCGGACTCGGCCACCACGGCCGGCAAACTGGCCCCCGAGCTGCCGGCCCTGCGCCGGGTGCTGCCGCTGGACGAACCGGGCAGCCCGGGAGCCGGGTTCAGCGCCTGGGTGTCCGGTCATCCGGACGCCGGCGTGCTGGTCCGGGTCACTCCGGACACCCCGCTGTTGCAGATGTACACCAGCGGGACCACCGGGCTGCCCAAGGGCGTCGTGCTCGCCCACCGCAGTTTCTTCGCGGTCCGCGACGCGCTCGCCTCGGCCGGGCTGGACTGGATCGACTTCCACCCGGGCGACGTCAGCCTGATCGGGATGGCCGGTTTCCACATCGGTGGCGTCTGGTGGGCGACCCAGGGGTTCGCCGCCGGCGCCACCAACGTGGTTATGCGCGACTTCACCTCCGCCGGCGCGGTCGAACTGATCCGTTCCCTCCGGGTGACCACCGCGTGCCTGGTGCCGGCGATGATGCGGCTGCTGCTCGCCGAACCCGGCGTGTCCCGGGCGGACTTCGTCTCGCTGCGCAAGGTGGTCTACGGCGGCGCGCCCATCTCCGCCGCCCTGCTCGCCCGCTGCGTGGAGGGCTTCGGCTGCGAGTTCGCCCAGATCTACGGCCTCACCGAGACCGGCAACACCGCGATCTGCCTGCCACCGGCCGATCACACCCCGGACAGCGGCCGGATGCAGGCGGCCGGCCGTCCGTACCCCGGCTTTGAGGTGAAGGTCGCCGACAGCGCCGGTGATCCGCTGCCGGCCGGCGAGATCGGCGAGGTCTGGCTGCGGACACCGGCCGCGATGGTCGAGTACTGGAATCTGCCGGAGGCCACCGCCCGGACACTCGTCGACGGCTGGGTGGTCACCGGGGACGCCGGAGTGCTGGACGACGACGGCTACCTGTTCATCCGCGACCGGATCAAGGACATGGTCATCGTGTCCGGGGAGAACGTCTACCCGGCCGAGGTCGAGCACGTCATCGGCCGGCACCCGCTGGTGGCGGAGTCGGCAGTGGTCGGTGTCCCGGACGAACGCTGGGGCGAGGCGGTGTACGCGTTCGTGGCGCCGGTCGAGAACGCGCGGCTGACCGAACGGGATCTCGCCCTCTTCCTCAGCGACAAGCTGGCCACCTTCAAACAGCCGCTGCGTTACGAGTTCATCGACCGGGTGCCGCGCAATCCCAGCGGCAAGATCCTGCGCCGGGAACTGCGCGAGCGGTTCTGGAGAGACCACGAACGCCGGGTCGGCTGACCCCGTACCGCAACGCATCGCTTTCCCTGCTCGATCGTGCTTGGAGTGACGTCGATGTCCGACAACGAGGAAAAGCTGCTCGATTACCTCAAGCGCGCCACGACCGAGCTCAGGGACACCCGGCGACGGTTGAACCTGGCCGAGGAGGCGTCACGCGAGCCGATCGCGATCATCGGCATGGCCTGCCGCTACCCCGGCGGGGTCCGTACGCCGGACGACCTGTGGACGCTGGTGGCCGAGGGCCGGGACGGGGTGACCGCGTTCCCGGAGGACCGGGGCTGGAACGTCGCGGAACTCTACGACCCGGTCCCGGGCACACCCGGCCGGTCGTACACCCGGCACGGCGGGTTCCTGCACGACGCGGCGGATTTCGACGCCGAGTTCTTCGGGATCAGCCCGCGGGAGGCGCTGGCGATGGATCCGCAGCAGCGCCTGCTGCTGGAGAGTTCGTGGGAGGCGCTGGAGGACGCGGGGATCCGGCCGGGCACGCTGCGCGGGAGTGACACCGCCGTCTTCGCGGGGATGATGTACCACGACTACGCGGGCAGCGCGAGTTCAGGATCGGTCGCCTCCGGCCGGGTGGCGTACGCCTTCGGGTTGGAGGGGCCTGCGGTGACGGTGGACACGGCGTGTTCGTCGTCGTTGGTGGCGTTGCATCTGGCGGTTCAGGCGTTGCGGAACGGTGAGTGTTCGCTGGCGCTGGCCGGTGGGGTGACGGTGATGTCGGGGCCGGAGACGTTCGTCGAGTTCTCCCGGCAGCGGGGGTTGTCCGCGGACGGCCGGTGCAAGGCGTTCTCCGACGACGCCGACGGCACCGGCTGGGCCGAGGGTGTCGGTGTCCTGGTCGTGAAACGGCTGTCCGACGCGATACGCGACAACGATCACATCCTCGCCACGGTCCGGGGCACCGCGGTCAACCAGGACGGGGCCAGCAACGGCCTGACCGCCCCCAACGGACCCGCCCAGCAACGAGTCATCCGGACCGCACTCGCCAACGCCGGCCTCACCCCCGCCGACATCGACGCCGTCGAAGCCCACGGCACCGGCACCACCCTCGGCGACCCGATCGAAGCCCAAGCCATCCTCGCCACCTACGGCCAGAACCGCGACCGGCCACTACTACTGGGCTCCCTCAAATCCAACATCGGCCACACCCAAGCCGCAGCCGGAGTCGGCGGCATCATCAAAATGGTCCAGGCCATGCGCCACGAACTACTCCCACGCACCCTGCACCTGTCACGCCCCAGCACCAAAATCGACTGGTCGACCGGCCAGGTCACCCTCCTGACCGAAGCCGTCACCTGGCCCACCACACCCGGCAGACCCCGCCGCGCCGGCGTGTCATCCTTCGGCGTCAGCGGCACCAACGCCCACATCATCCTGCAAGACCACCCCACCCCACCCCACCCCGAACCCGACCCCGTACCGATGCCGTGGCTACTGTCCGCCCGCACCGAACCCGCCCTACGAGAACAAGCCCACCGACTGCACCAACACCTCAGCACCAGACCAGAACTAACCACCACCGCCATCGCCCGCACCCTCGCCACCCGCACCACCTTCCCCCACCGCGCCGCGATCACCGGCACCGACCGCCACCACCTCCTACACGCACTCACCACCATCACCGGAACCCACACCACCACCGGCAACCTCGCCATGCTGTTCACCGGCCAAGGCGCCCAACACCCCGGCATGGGCACCGAACTCGCCGCCACCTACCCCGTCTTCGCCGACACCTACGACGAAGTCTGCACCGCATTCAGCCCCGACCTACGCCACACCATCAACACCGACCAAATCCACCAGACCGGCACCACCCAACCCGCCCTGTTCGCCTTCGAAGTCGCCCTCTACCGACTACTCACCTCCTTCGGAATACACCCCCACTTCCTCACCGGCCACTCCATCGGCGAACTCGCCGCCGCCCACGTCGCCGGCATCTGGACCCTGCCCGACGCCGTCACCCTCGTCACCGCCCGCGCCCGGCTCATGCAGAACCTGCCCCCCCACGGCGCCATGATCGCCATCCACGCCACCGAACAACAAATCACCCCCCACCTCAACCCCCACGTCACCATCGCCGCCATCAACACCCCCCACGACCTCGTCATCTCCGGCGACGAAACCGCCACCCTGCACCTCGCCGAAAAACTCGCCACCCACGGCCACCGCACCAAACGCCTCACCGTCTCCCACGCCTTCCACTCCCACCACATGGACCCCATCCTCGACGAATACCACGCCACCGCAGCCTCGATCACCCACCACCCACCCACCATCCCCCTCATCTCCACCCTCGACGGCCGCCCCCTCACCTCCACCCCCGACTACTGGACCC